>DXHP01000137.1 GCA_019113305.1 Candidatus Ignatzschineria merdigallinarum
CAATATTGGGTGGTTGAGGAAATTCCTCAAGACTGTTCTATCATAAAAGAAAGCCGTCTAAAAAGGTAGCTACAAGATGGAAATCCTGAAATAAATTCCGCAAGATTTTGAGAAATGAGGTAATTCTTTTCTTGCGAGGAATATTCTAGATGAAAAGATCTTGTATGTTGCATGCAATTAATAGCATTTTTCACCATTTCATTCAAATATAAAGTGATAAAAGCGTTCTCTCTTCATCTTGAAAAAGGCTGGTTTTAAGCGATCGAGTAAATATGATCCTTTAAATCTGATACGTAACGAAGAGTATTTAAGAAATAAGTATTTATTAATGATGTTTTATTCATGCTGGAAAGCTCGCTTCACTTGCAGTTACGGCATATATCGGAGCTTATGTTGAAGCGAAGCACTTTTGATGAAACAAAATGCGTGGATGAGGAGAAACATTCGAGAGTTTGAATTGTTTCGTATTATATTCTGTGCAGGTAAACTCATGAATATGAATTAAATTTAGTATTGTGGGGAAGCAGGTTTGAAATAAGGAGCAGAGAAATGAGGAATATCGGAATACTGGGAAATATCAAAATAATGCGATCACCTTTAGGGTTGCGATTATTGTTGTTAGTTTTGTTCACCACTTTAGGAGGAACGATGAGTTTTGCAGATAATGGCGCATTGTTGCATCAAGCAGTTGTCGCGCGTGATAGTGATCAAGTGGCAGATTTATTACAAGCATCCTCTGATAATTTAGAGGCGCGAGATATGCAAGCGCGAACGCCGCTTATGGTCGCAACGCAGCGAAATGATGTTGCAACGGCAAAAGTATTGATTGCAGCGGGTGCGGATGTGAATGCGAAAAATGGCATTCAAGATACGCCATATCTACTTGCCGGCGCAGAAGGTTACAATGAGATTTTACAATTAACGCTAGCCAATGGTGCCAACATTCAAGATACTAATCGTTACGGCGGAACAGCCATTATTCCGGCAGCGGAAAAAGGGCATTTAGAGACGGTGAAGATTTTGTTAAATGCCGGTTTAGATCCCAATCATATTAATAATCTTGGTTGGACGGCGCTGATGGAAGCGGTGATTCTTGGTGATGGTTCGGCGCTTTATGTGGAAATTGTGAAGACTTTAATGACCGGCGGCGCAGATCCTAATATTCCAGATAAGAAGGGAATAACGGCATTGAGCCATGCGAAATCACGTGGAGATCAAGCGATGATAGCATTATTACAAGCATACGGCGGAAAGTAGAAATTCGGAAGATTTACCAATTTAATGTCGGCGTATTATCGTGAAATCGGCTTAAAACTATCTGATAAAAGATTCTATTTAAAAGTCGATGCATGGCAGGAGAGAAGGGTTGCACTCTTTTTAGAAATCTCGCGCCAGCAACTATCAAAGTTCTTTTTAAACCACAATGATTATAAATAATAAAAATGTCAGATATATCGTGATCTTGTAAAGAGATTGCTTTTTTATTCAATAGAAACACGGCATAATTACGGTATTTATTAAATGAATAATTAAAAGGTTAATGATGCGTTGGGAAAATGAACGTCGTAGTCAAAATGTGGAAGATCGTCGTGGACAACGAAGCGGAATGCGCGGTGGTCAGCGTAACGCCGGTTTTCCGATTCCTTTGAAAGGCAAAGCCGGGCTTGCAATCTTAGTGGTGGTTTTAGCCGCTGGGTATTTTGGATTTGATTTAACGCCGATTTTAAATGGACAATTGCCGTTAGGAGATGCGCAATCTTCGCAGCAGACGCAATATGTTGCAACGCCGGAAGAGCAAGAAATGGCAGAGTTTACATCGGTGGCATTAGCGAAAACAGAAGATCTGTGGATTCAACGTTTTCGAGAAAATGGGATGCAATATCGAGAACCGACTTTAGTGATCTATAGTGGGACGACCAATACTGCGTGCGGCTATGGGCAAGCAGCGATGGGACCTTTTTACTGTCCGGCAGATGAGCAAGTGTATTTAGATTTAAGTTTCTATCAAGATATGAAGCGTAATTTGGGCGGCGGTGGTGACTTTGCTCAAGGGTATGTGATTGCCCATGAAGTTGGGCATCATGTACAACATCTGTTAGGCATCACCAATAAAATGCGAGAAATGCAATCGCGCGTCAATAAAACGGAAGCGAACAAACTGTCCGTGAAGCTTGAACTTCAAGCCGATTGCTTTGCCGGTATTTGGGGAAGATCGATTCAAGATCAGAATTTGTTAGATGTGAATGATATTGGTGAAGCGATGAGTACTGCTGCCGCAATCGGCGATGATCGTCTGCAGAAACAATCTCGCGGAACGGTAGTGCCGGATAGCTTTACACATGGTACATCAAAGCAACGCCAAGAATGGTTTATGCGCGGATTTAACACCGGATCGATTCAAGCTTGCGATACGTTTTCGGCGCGATAAGAACTGTTTGAGCGAAATATTGATGGGGAATTTTGAAAGCATCGGATCTATTGAAAGGAATTTTAGATTCGATTATCTCTCGCAAAATTTCGCGAAATTTCTGCTATATTGGCAAAGATATTTATAAAATACGATCATCATTTCGAGAAAGTAGCGCAGCAGTGATTGGCGCTGATAAGGACAAAGAGTCCATTAATGAAACGATAAAATCTTGCATGTTTAGGAGTAGAACGAATATGAGCCACCTTTTAAAAAAGACCTTGTTAGTGGCAGGATCTGCACTATTTTTAGCGGCATGTCAGCCTAATGGCCCTGATATTGATGCGTTACAAAAATTACGAAGCGCTGATTCCGGCATTGAGATTACCAATAGCCGTATTAAATCTGTATCGAAAGTGAATGACACTTTATCGCTATATGATATTGAAGGCATGTTTAAATATCGAGATGGTCGCTACCAATATCTCACGGATTTTGGCGATATTAAGATCTATACGCCGTTAAATGGTCAAGAAACCGAACCTTTTAATGCGACGATCATTGCCGAGGAATCGGATAAATCGTGGAATATTGTGGAGGAGAATCTTCCAACTTTCGCCAGTCCCTTAGGATCGCTGCAAACAGTGGTGACACATAAAGAGCTATTTGCAGAGAGCGAAGAGCAAGCGCCAGGATTTTTCACCCATCAAGATGGTTCGGTATTTGCCTTAAATGATAAAGCGCTTGATAAGCATGTCAAAGCGTTGATTAAACGTTATGAAGCAGATTTAAAACTGAATGTGGAGCTAGATAAACGATTAGAGAAAGCGGAAGGAGAAGTGGCGGCTCTGCATGCGAAACTTGAGAAAGAGGCTCGTAAATCGTTATCTAGTGAAAAGCTGAAAGGTGAGGAATTAGATGCGAAACTAGCGGAAACGTTGCCGGCAATATTGCTTGAAGATGGTAGCTATCAGGCATTTGTTACTGAAAAAGATCATGTGAAAGCAGAGATTCAAGCGCTACATCAATCGATGCCAAAGTTATGGAATATGACTGCTTGTTTTGATACGGGCTATCGCTTTTATGGACGAATCTGTAACCAAGTAACGAAAGCTAATCGCAGCTATTTGCCGGAGATTCGCTATGAAAATCGTCCGGATGCCAATCCTGAATGGGTCAAATAGATTAAAGATGACAAAATTGAGAGAAACCTCAGCCGTAAAAAGCTGGGGTTTTTCATTATATCGACCAAAAGAGGGCTACCTTTGTCATAAATAAGCTTTATAATAGAACAGAATATTTGAATGTTGAGTGATTACTGTTTGTGATTTTTCCTCATATTCATCACCCTGTTTTTTATATCAAACCTTAAGGTATTCAATCAATGTCAATAGAAGCAGTACAAGCGCTTGCAAAAGATGATTTCTCAGCCGTTAATCAGAAAATTTTAACAGCACTTCATTCCGACGTCGTGTTGATCAATCAAGTGGGACAATATATTGTTTCCTCTGGTGGAAAACGTTTAAGACCATTGATCACGCTTCTAGCAGCTCGTGCAGCCGGTTATGAGGGAGAAAGTCATATTACGGCAGCGGCATTGATTGAGTTTATCCATACAGCAACGTTGCTGCATGATGATGTGGTTGATCATTCAGATATGCGCCGTGGACGTGAAACGGCGAATGAGCTTTGGGGTAATGAAGCAGCGGTTTTAGTCGGTGACTTTATCTATACGCGCTCCTTCCAAATGATGGTCAGCCTTAATTCGATGCCGATCATGAATATTCTCTCAGATGCGACGAATATTATTGCCGAAGGCGAAGTGATGCAACTGATGAATATCGGCGATCCGGATACCACAGAAGAGAACTACATGAACGTCATCTACTCAAAAACGGCGAAGCTTTTTGAAGCATCTGGTGCCGTTGCCGGCATTTTAACGAAAGAAGCGGGTGGCGAAAATTATGAGCAAGCGTTAGCCACTTACGGCATGTATTTAGGAACAGCATTTCAGTTGGTGGATGATATTCTTGATTATTCGGCAAGCGCGGAAGAGATGGGAAAAAATACCGGCGATGACTTGGCAGAAGGAAAACCAACATTACCACTTATCTACGCAATGCGTGCCGGCACAGAAGCGGATGCGGCGCTGATTAAAGATGCATTAGTGAATGCGGATATCTCAAAATTAGAATCTATTTTAGAAGTGGTTGAGCGCACACAATCACTTGATTACACGCACAGTGTTGCGGTAAAGCAAGCTGAGCTTGCGATTGAAGCTTTAGCAGAATTACCGGAATCAGCTTATAAAGAAGCATTAAAAACATTAGCAAATTATGCGGTGATCCGTAAGTTCTAAGATGAGCTGAAAGCGAATATTGAATATCGATTGTCATGAAATTGGTGATTATGAAATGAGGATGAATCATCGGTTCATCCTTTTTTGTGCTGTTTTTTTTATGAGAAGCTGTAACAGCAATTAGCGTCGTAGTTTATAGCGTAATCGGTCTTCAATGATCTAATTTGCGATATGAATTAAAAATTCTTTTAAAAGTTGATGCATCGTTGGAGAGAATGTTTACATGCTTTTATCAATCATGTGCCAGCCGTTGAAGTCGCTATTTCAAAATCGAAACGACTATTATCAAAATCGAAACGACTATTATCAAAATCGTAATCTAAGAATCAAAAATGATCGCAGAATGTTGGATAGAACGATTAATCTGCTTCTTAAAGCCGATGCGCCTACATTGGGTGATTGCGCAGTTGTTTAGAGCTAACCCTTCATTTCAAAATTAAAATATCGATATCACTAATTCCTACAACTAATTATATTTGCGGTTTTGCTAGCGCGGGATTTTGAAAAAACTGCAAGCATTCGATCCAGCCGTGAATCAGTCCATTACATTCTCAATACATCATTTCTATCTGGATAATTGGGTATTAAGAAAATAGAGAGATAATAATATTCGATAAAGTAGTATGAAAATTTGGTAATACCATAGATAATTAAGCCTATTATCAATTCCTTAAAAAGGAGCGTGTCATGGGACAATCCAGACGCAGAACAGAGAAGTGGTTTAATCGTCTTTTATGGATTATTGCGGTGATCTTTGCCGGATTCTTAATTGGGCTTGGCGGTAAGATTATTGGCGACTTACCATTAATGAGCGAATCGCTCTATATCGAAAGTTTTTACCAACAGCCGCAATATCGTGATGCGGAAAAAGCATTAAGTACTAAAATTGCGGAGCGTAATCAATTATCGGATCAAAGTGAGATGTTGCAAGAGACGATTGCGCTCGAAAAACTCACTTATCAAAATGATCGAGATGTGTTTGAAAACTGGCTGAAAACACGAACAGTTACGCTTGATCCTGAACGAGATCAGGAATTGATTGCGCGAACAGAACATCTAGAGAAGCTCAAGAACAGACTTTCGCAGCTGGAAGGAGAAAACTCGGCACTACAGATGCGTTATCGAGAAGAGCAAGCCGCAGCATCCGAGATTCGACAAGAGATTCATCAATTAGAAATGCAGGGGCAAGATGCGTTTTATAGTGCTTTGAAAACGCAGCAGCTTCAAGAGTTTTTGATTCGTTTACTGCTCACATTGCCGTTGTTATTGATCTCGGCATATCTCTTTGCGAAACGCCGAAAAGGAAAATATTGGCCATTTAGTTGGGGTTTTATCTTCTTTTCGCTCTTTGCTTTTTTCTTTGAGCTTGTTCCATACTTGCCGAGTTACGGCGGTTATGTGCGTTTTGGCGTTGGCATTATTGTCACAGCTGCTGGCGGCTATTATGCGATTCGAGGTTTTAATCGTTATCGTGAAAGACAAAAAGCAGAAGAAGCTATTGGCGATAATGAACGCCGGAAAATGCTCAATTATAGTTTTGTGCTTCAGCGGATTGATAAATCGCTCTGTCCATCTTGCGAGCGAGGCATTAATTATCGTAATCCGGCAATCGATTTCTGTCCGCATTGTGGTATCACGCTTTTTAAACGTTGTCCGCAATGTCATGTGCGTAAAAATGCCTTTTTAAATTACTGCATTTCTTGCGGTACAAAAGAAGATAATGGCGTTGTGAATGAGTAATTGCCGGGATAGTAGCTTAGGAATAGCAGCACCGTTTTAAAGCGATTGGTAATGCATGTTTTTAACGTTAAGTCTCGCAGTTGATGAGAATGTTTGCTGGCGCGAAATTGATAAAAGCATGCAAACATGCTCTCCATCCGTACATGATTTTATAAGAAGTTTTAGCTTGTCTATTTCAGACTCATCTCACGATCAGTTATCAACGCTCACCAATAGGAGATTTCAATGAGCAATATGGGTTTTAAAATTAAAGGAACAAGGCATAAGGAATATGCGGTTCTCTTAGCAATCGCCGTGATCGGATTCGATCTCTTTTTTGGTGGCACTAAATCAACCCCATTTTTGATCGTCATTAATCTAGTATCTCTAGTGGCGATTTTATATAGTGCATTTAGTGTGGTACGACATGCTGATATTTTTGCGCATCGATTGGGAGAACCGTATGGTTCCTTGATTTTGAGTTTATCTGTGGTGATTTTAGAAGTGAGTTTAATCACGGCAGTTATGTCTTCAAGTAATGGTGTTGGGCCAGATGGCGTTGATCCTTATGCGACATTAATGCGGGATACGCTCTATTCATTAATCATGTTAGTGATTAGTGGATTTGTCGGCGTTGCGCTACTGCTTGGCGGTCGTAAGTTTAAGACGCAGCACGTGAATCTTGCCGGTGTGACGCAATATACAACAGCCATTATTCCGCTTGTTTTAGTGGTACTCATTATTCCAAGTTTTATGGAGGGCGGAACGTATAGTGATGGACAGCTGATTTTTGTCGCCATGTTGTCGGCATCGTTATATGCCGTATTTTTGATTATTCAGACGAAAACACACCAAAATCTTTTCATCTATGAGCATGAAGATCGCGATCAAAATCATCAAGGTGTACCATCGCCGCATGCGAATTGGTGGCATGCGATTTGGTTAGTATTGCATTTAGTGTCTGTTGTGGCGATTACGAAAGTGGATTCTATGCCGCTTGAATCACTCTTAACGAATCTTAATGCACCGAAAGCCTTAACAGGATTAATTGTTGCGATCTTAATTTTTGCGCCGGAAGGATTAGGTGCGATGCGCGCGGTATTACGTAATGATCTGCAACGCGCGGTAAATATGTTTTTTGGTTCAGTATTGGCAACAATTTCGCTTACTGTACCGGCGGTCGTGATTATTTCGCTTTTAACAGGACACGAGATTATCTTAGGATTGCCAATAACAGATGTTGTGCTCGTTGCCGGACTATTTGTCCTTTGCCAAGCAACCTTTGATAGCGGCCGAACGAATAAAGTCGATGGCGTTGCACACTTAGTGATTTTTGGCGCGTATTTGATGTTGCTATTGGGCAGTTAAGAGTTAGTTTTAAAAGTTTTCAATGTTATTCATAAAAATACCAGAAATCATGTAATTATACATATCCTTGGTATTTTTATGTTTAAATGGCAAGTTATAACTTTATATATTTAATATTGTAATGTGTTATCTTATTTTTACTAAATATTGCTTTTTTAGATTTTTGAGAGTTAATAAAATATGGGGGATAATGCTTACACTTTTGAGCCTATAGATACTAATATTCCAAATGTTTATGCAGCTATAGTTTCTATTGATGACCTTCAAAAGGTTACGGAGGAATTTATATCAATTATAAATGATCAATCTTGGATGACTCAACTGGATGAAGGGAGTCGTAGATCATATGAAAAATCTGTAAGTGATACAGCTCAAATACTTACAGCAATAATAGTCCAAAGTGGTCAGGATAATAGCATTCACTCTGAATTTGGAGAAATACTAGTATCTATTAGTGCAGGAAAGGCTTTAGAGAGTCTTTTATCCTATATAGTATTACCATTATCTGAGTTGTGGAAACCCCAGAAAAGACAAAATGAAGGATTTGATTTTCATACTACCTGTCCAAGAAGTCTCCTTAATTACGGGGAAGCTAAATATTTAAAGAGATCTTCTCCTCACAAGCAAGCCTTAGATCAGATCCAGAGTTTTTTTAATGATGAAAAGCATTTTAGGGATCGTGTGTATTTGAGAGATTTAGTATCTGATGAAATAATCCAAAATTTGGATGATAGATTATATGGTGCGATTGCTGCTTTTTCAATTAATGCCAAAGAACCGAATGTGGTGATAATGAATGCATTAAATAATATTTCGGAAGAAGTACATGATTTGGTACAACAGATTTACTTAATAGGAGTAATATGCGAACCTTAACCGAAATATATGGTAGTGAAGACATCGCTGGAGAGATAGAAGAACTTCTTCAGCTATTACATAAGGAAGGACCTAGTAATCCAAGGCATATAGAACAGTTAACATATTTTAAAATTTTCCATCCAAAGATATTTGAATTATATGAAGAGAAAATAGTTACAGTATTAGGTCTTTTTTATAAAAACTTAAAACCTAAAAGCCTAATAACAACTATTTTATTGGCATTTGGTAAGTCTTATAAATATGAATATGATGAGTATTTAACGCCAGTCCAAGCTAGTATTAGAAGAGCAATTGAAAAGAATAAATATATCTCGATATCAGCACCTACAAGTGCTGGAAAATCTTATGCTATTAGGGATTATATAAAAAAGACGGAAGATGATTGTGTAATAGTTGTTCCATCAAGAGCTTTAATAGCAGAGTATGTATCAACAATGAAACGGACCTTTGAAAATGATAAGTCTGTTATGATATTACCATTTGTTGATTTTGTATTTCAAAAAAGGTCTTTAAGAAGGATTTTTATTCTAACACCTGAGAGGGCAAGAGAATTATTCAGCTACTCTCGAAAAGAAGATTTATCCTTGTTTTTTTTTGATGAAGCTCATATTTCTGAAGAAGAAGGTCGCGGGGTAATTTTTGATTCCCTTGTGCAAAGAATAACTAAACATTTTCCAACAGCTAAAATGATTTTTGCGCATCCTTTTGTTGAAAATCCAGAAGCTCAGTTAAAAAAGCATAATCTTAATAAGGAAGAAAGCTTTGATTTTACATATAAACAAAATACCGTTGGAAAATCCTTTGTCTATCAACATTCAAATAAGAAAGATTATTATTTTTCTCCTTATATTGATAAAGGGCATTTGATAAATAAGTGTGTTGAATTTCCAGGAGGATTCGAAAAATTTGCATTTAATGGTGAGAATAATCTTCTTATATACTCTTCTAAAGCATCAATTTATGACGGTAAGTATATTGCTAAATATTCTGCTTATATTGAACACCTTCCAAATATAAAAGATCAACAAGGTTTAAATATCATAAAGCAAATAGAATCTATAATAGGGGCTAATCTTCAAGGTCATGATTCATTGTTTGTTAAGCTGATAAAAAAGGGAGTTGTTATACACCATGGATCTGTTCCGTTAGAGGTTCGATTTTTAATAGAGGATTTTATTAGGTTAGGATTAAGCAAAATTTGTTTTGCTACGTCAACCTTAGCCCAAGGTGTAAATATGCCCTTTGATATTATTATCTTAGATAATATGAGGATGAATGTAGAGGGGGAGGCAGAAAGGGCATTAGCTTTTAAGAACTTGATTGGTAGAAGTGGAAGATTGACCAATGAATTAAAGTTTGATTTTGGTTATGTATATACAACAAATCCTAAATTAGTCTTTGAAAGATTGAATTTTAAATATCATATTTCGGAAGAGTCTTTATTACAGAGTGATTTAAAGGATTTAGAAAAAAATGATGATAGTGAGTTTATCGAGTCTATAGTTTTAGATTCATTTGATGATCAGTTTAACTTACCTCTAGTTAAGGTTGATCGATTATCTAATGAGGAGATACAGAAATATGCAAAAAATATTTTATCTTTAGTCTTTGTAGATGAAAAAGTGATTGTGGAAGTTGAGTATAGAATAGAAGTAATTGAATATTTTAAGAAAATATATGAAGCATCATTAAATAGGGATCTCTATGAAGGGGAATATGAAGTTTTTAAAAATGCGATGTTTATTCTTTTTAATATTATTTTAAAAAAGTCATTTAAAGAAATTGTAGCAGCTCGCTATAGATATTTTATTAGTAATAAGCCTTTTGCTAATTTTTCTCAGCCAGCAAAAAAACTTCCCAGTATGGGGTTAACAAAGTATTCTCTTTTTCCCGATAATACTCCAATTGAAAATGTAAGTTATGATATCGTTGTTTATGATACTTATGATTATATGGATCAGGTATTATCATTCTCTTTATTAGATACATTTATTGCTACTTTTTCGATTCTGTATCAGAAAGAAGGGAATCTTGATGCATTAAAGATGATTAATATGTTGAGATATAATACGGACGATTCCGTTAGTATTTGGTTAATGCGGTATGGGATTCCTATAGAGCATATTGAAATGGTAGCTGAATATATAGAGCATATTGATGAAAAAAATATAGTTTTCGATTCTAAAATTTATGACGCTGATACTTTTTTGAGAAGCATTGTAGAGTGGTACTTGCCTATAGATTTTTCATAGTTTCTTATTAAAAGCCAAATCCACCCATAATCATCGGAATCGTGATGATTGATAACAGCGTGCTCCAAGTGATCATTGATGCCATTGCATCAGAATCTCCGCCCATCTGTCTTGAGAGAATATAAGCATTGCCGGCAGAGGGCATCGTTGCAAATAGTAGTGCGATGCCAGCCGGAAGCCCGCTGATATTGAATAGAGTGAGGAAAATGATGGTGAAGAGCGGCGTAATGAGAAGTTTAAGTATTAACGCTAAACAAACACCGCTTGTTTTTTGACGATCCATTACCAGAATTAAGCCGGCACCAACCGACATTAAGCTCAAAGGTGTTGCCGTATTTCCAAGATAGAGCATCCATTGTTTGAATGGTCCAGTGATTGTAATATTGAGCAGGTTTGCGAAAATCCCGATTAAAACACCGATAATTAATGGGTTTTTAAATAGAGCAATGATAATGCCGCCAAAGCTTTTTTTGCCGCTTTGGTTGCTACCGTAAACATTCAGAACGGAGATTGAAAGAATATTAATCACAATAATCATATATGCCATGAAAACGCCGGCAATCACAATGCCAGCGCTACCAAATAGGGATTGTGATAGCGCCAGAAA
>DXHP01000138.1 GCA_019113305.1 Candidatus Ignatzschineria merdigallinarum
TCTCTACCATGATTTTTATCATTAACATCTTTATTTGTAACGTTATAGATTCCACCAAACACACTTACATCACGGTTAATTTTGTACGAACCACCGATATCTAAGAGCGTATATGAATCATACTCAGTTCCTGCCGCACCGCCTCGAGATAATTGTGTCTCTTTTCCTCGGAAGCTCACTTTAGCCCAAGCATTTGCTTTGGGGGTAAATTGCCAGTCTGCACTCACTTTTACGAGATGTTCAGGAATACGGTTAAGTGGCGCACCTTTGTTAACTCCACTTGTTTGTTTTGTTTTATTCCAAGTATAACTACCGGTGAAGCTTAGAGTTTCAATAGGGGTGATTTTTGCAGCAATTTCAATTCCTTTTAATTCTGCTGTGTCAATATTTTGGTTAGTTTGAATGAAGTAATATTTTTGACCATTTGGAGCGGTACACTTGTCATGTTCACTTGAATCGTATTTACCTGTATAGTCAGGGCTACGGCATAGTTCGATGTTTTGGAGTTTATCTTTAAACTTGGTATAGAATCCTGTGATACTGGTGTCGACCATGTCATTAGAATAACTTAATCCGACCTCATAGTTGGTGGATTTTTCAGGTTTTAGGTCAGGATTACCAAGAATAACACCGTTGGTTCTCCCTCCTCCAGTACCATGTCCCCAATCTGCAACAGCGCTACGGATTGCGGGTGTTTTATAGCCTGTAGAGATTCCGCCTTTTAACGTGAAGGCATCATCAATATTCCAAACTCCATAAATTCTTGGAGAGTAATGACTGCCATAGTTCTCATCGTGGTCATAGCGCATACCTGCGGTTAATGCAACGTTATCTAATAACCACCACTCATCTTCGATAAAGAGCGCATGACTTTTACGAGAAATGTTATTAATCACTTTTGTACTAGTATTGAATTTGTTATTGCTATCCGTGAGCTTCTCATCAAGATATTGCCCACCAATAGTCACTGTATGATTGTCTATAGGAATGATGACGTTCCCATTAACTTCGGTATTTTTGACAATCATGTTACGGGAGTAGTTATTATTCTTTTCATAAGCATAGAATAGTTCAGCAGTGATGCCGTGATCAAACTCTCCTAAGTATCTCGCGGAGATATTGTTGCGCTTATATTTATTATCACTATTTTTGTCGGAGGATTTACCTTCATTCCAGAAACGTTTTTGGAAACCTGCGCCATATTCTAACTCAAAGGTTTGACCATCAATCGGGACAAAGGTCAATTTACCACCAATATTTTCCATACGTCTCTCTGGAATTCCTGGAGATGTATGGTTATCCTCTTGGCGGTGAGAGTACTTGCCGTACAGTTGGAGTCCTAATTTTTCATGGACTAATGGACCACTAAAATAGAACTCACTATTGATGCTGTTGCCTTCATCGGATTCGTGATTGAGTGTATAGTCTGATCGGAAATTTCCAATCCATTTGTCAGATATTTTCTTGGTAATGATATTTACAACACCGCCCATTGCATCTGAACCGTAACGTGATGACATTGGACCACGTACAACTTCAATACGATCAATCGCCGCTAACGGTGGAATCCATCCTTGTTCAATGCCTGAACCATCACTATTAGGGCGAGTTGCACGAGAGTTTTGACGTTTACCATCAACCATCATTAAGGTATAAGCAGAACTCATTCCACGAATAGAAATATCTTCGCCTGCACCTGCACCTGTAATTACAACGCCAGGAACATCCGCTATCGCGTCTGTGACATCTCTAAAAGGTTGGTTTTCTAATTCTTGTTTAGAAACAACAGAAATCGACGCAGGCGCATCTTTTACTTCTTGCGCAAATCCGCCGGCAGTCACAACGATTTTTGAAAGATCAATCGTGGGCTTTTTAGTGAGGAGTTCTTCCTCTTCTAACTCAACCGTATTGGGTACTGATTGTGCAAGAGAGAGCCCAGTAGAGCAGATGAGGATTAATGCGGAGCTTAAGAGTTTTCTCTTAAAGCGAGGATGATTCGTAGATACCATGAAGATAAATTCCTATTAGCAAGTGTGTGTTTTTTATTATAAAAAAAGAGTTTAGAAAGGGTTATCAATCACAACTCGTAATGATAATTATTGCTATTAAGTAATTAAAGTCAAATGGTTTTTAGGTGCTATTAGTATTGTTTGTCTTAAGGTATTGATTGCTCGCAAGAAATATTTGTAACAATGGTTTTATCTTTTATTAAACAATGAGCTATCTCTCAAAAATGATACATAGATCAATTTTTTATGAGAATGATGAGGGAATGAATTGTGGCAACCTCTCTTTATTAGCTACATCTGATGTGGTTTACAGTCATGGTCATCTTTTTTTGTATCTGATAATTACGCAGCATTTAATCGCCTTATTTTAAAGGAGTAAGATCAGCTCTTGATGCGAGGAAGATCATGTTAAATAGTGCATTTAAGAGATTTTAGAAAAGGGGGATTTATAGACAGTTAAGAATTTTTGTAGTTAAAGTGAAGGAAGCTTGATCCGTGATCTATGCAACTTAGATTGAATCGGGTATGTTGTGAATAAGTGAACCACCCATGAATAAGAAGAATAATGCGTTCACTGATGAAAGATTAATAATACTTATAAAATAAGGAGGAGCCGTGTCCATTGAGATCTATTCTGTGGGCGATAGAGGAATCACTGTGTCTGTTTCAGGTGCAGTGAGTTTAGCTAATCAGCAAAAAATATGGTGGCTAGGTGCCGAGATCGAAAAGTGTGAAGCTTTAAAAAATGTGATTGTCGATATCGTCCCAGGTATGAATAATTTAACGCTTTTTTTAAATCCTTATCATGCGCATGATCCGCTGGAAATTCGTCATTATTTAACGCGTTTATGGCAGGATGCCAATGATTTAGATTTAAGTGAGATATTTCAAGGAAAACTTGTAGAAGTGCCAGTGATATATGGTGGCGAGAAAGGTCCTGATTTATTAGAAGTGGCACAAATTCATCAGATCAGCCCTGAGGAGCTTGTGGCGCGTCATACCGCACCGATTTATACGGTTTATTTTGTCGGGTTTATGCCGGGATTTGTCTATTTAGGGGGATTGGATTCGTCAATTCATACCGATCGCCGTGCTATTCCGAGATTAAAAATTCCGGCTGGAAGTGTCGGGATTGGCGGTTCGCAAACGGGTGTTTATCCCGGAGAATCTCCAGGTGGTTGGCAGATATTGGGGAATACAGATCTCTCTTTCTTTGATATGAATCGTGAAGTACCTTCCCTGTTTTTACCGGGTGATCAGTTACGTTTTATCGCGCAGGAGGTGATTGTATGATGGAGGTGATTAATCCGGGAATTTTAACGACCATTCAAGATTACGGTCGATTCTCTTATGCAAGAATGGGCGTTGGGAAAGCCGGCGCGATTGATGGTGTTTCATTACATCTTGCGAATCGCTTGGTGGGAAATCCTGGTAATACGCCGGCATTGGAAGTGAGCGTAATGACGCCGGTGAAGTTTCTCTTTCATCAAGATACATGGATCGCCGTAACAGGCTCAAATTGTACCATTGTGATTGATGGTCGAGGGCAAGGTTGGCACGGCTGGCGGACATTTATAAAGAAAGGGCAAACGGTAGAATTAAGACCGGCATATAATTCTGGAATGTATAGCTATTTAGCAGTTGCCGGTGGTTTTGATGCGCCGGAAGTGATGGGCTCCTTTAGTACCGATATCAAAAATCGTCTGGGCGGGCATAAAGGCGATGGTTCTCCTTTGCAAAAAGGTGATCATTTGACGTTTGGTCAGCCAGAGCATGAAATTATTCAAGCGGTGGGCGTGAGAGCGTTTAGTCGAACCTATATTAGTACATCGATTTTTGTTTTAAAAGGTCCTGAATTTGAGCAGTTTGATGCGGATTCACAAGCAAGATTTTTCGAGGAAGAGTGGGAGATTAGTAGTAATAGTAATCGGATGGGGATTCGTTTAGAAGGTGATGCTTTAGTGCGTGATCAGCCACAAGAGATGAGATCACAAGGCGTTTTTGAAGGCGTGATTCAAGTACCGCCAAGTGGACAGCCTTTGGTATTAGCTGCGGAATGTCAAAGTACCGGCGGATATCCGAGAATTGCTGTGATTCCTCAAGCAGAACTATGGAAGCTTGCCTATTTACCGGCGAGAAAGAAGGTTCAGTTTAGATTGATTGATGAGGCGAGAGCGAGAGAGAAGCTTGAAGTTCAACAGCAATATTTAGAAAGTGTTGAATACATTTTAGCGCAGCCTCAACGGCATCAAGAGGTTTATTATGAAAAATAGTGGAGATAAAGAAATTATGAAACAAGCATTAAAAATTGATCTCAACTGTGATTTGGGGGAAAGCTTTGGTCCTTGGCAGATGGGTAATGATCGAGCAATTTTACCGCTGATTACCTCCGCAAATATTGCTTGTGGTTTTCATGCTGGCGATCCTGAAACAATGCTGAAAACGGTAGAACTGGCGCTGGAAAATAATGTTGCTGTTGGTGCGCATCCTGGTTTTTTAGATCTTCAGGGGTTTGGTCGCCGAAATATGGCGATGAGTGCGCGAGAAGTATATGGTTTGGTGGTTTATCAAGTGGGTGCTTTGCAAGGTTTTTTAAGCGCGTTAGGGGGAAAGCTACATCATGTGAAGCCACATGGCGCACTTTATAATATGGCGGCGACTGATCCGGTATTAGCGCAAGCGATTGCGCATGCTGTTGCAGATGTTTCGCAAGGCGAAGCGATTTTGTATGGCTTATCAGGCAGTGAATTAATTAAAGCAGGACAAGCGCTAGAGATTCCAGTGATGAATGAGGTTTTCTCAGATCGTACGTATCAAGAAGATCGGACATTAACCTCAAGACGAGAAGACAATGCGCTCATTACTGATCCAAAGGAATCAATTGCCCAAGTGTTGCAGATGATTGAAGAAGGTACGGTGACGACAACTTCAGGCAAGAAAGTTGCGTTGTCTGCGGATACGGTCTGTATTCATGGCGATGGCGTTACGGCATTAGAGTTTGCGAAGGAGATTCGTGAAACATTGATGCAGCGCGGCATTACTTTATCTGCAGATTTTTCTTAACAAGATTTATGACGATTGGTCACAAATGATGGATAGAGGATGCTTTTTATTAACATTGACATCAGTAATAAAAGTCAAAGTTCTAGAATTGCGCTAGGTAGGCAAAGTTAGTTCGATCACTATATAAAACATAAGTCTCAAAAAATAATAATAGATCTATGCTGTTTTTTAAGGATGTTGGAAACAGTAGAGATTCAACGAGAATTTTCTCAAAGGAGTAGTAGATGGATAAGAGTCAAAAGGCAAGACGAAGTGCGATTGTTGGTGCTGTTTTCCTCATGGGATTATCAGCAATCGGTCCCGGATTTTTAACACAAACAACGACATTTACCATGCAGTTAGGCGCAAGTTTTGCTTTTGTGATTATGTTGTCGATTATTTTGGATTTAGGGGCACAGCTTAATATTTGGCGCATTATTACAGTTTCCAATATGCGTGGACAAGATATTGCCAATAAAGTGATTCCGGGATTAGGTTATTTGGTATCGGTTCTGGTGGTGATGGGTGGTTTAGCATTTAACATTGGTAACGTTGCTGGTGCGGGATTAGGATTAAATGTATTCACAGGATTATCTGTGGAAGTTGGCGCGATGATTAGTGCGGCGATTGCCATTGGGATCTTCTTGTTTAAAGAAGCAGGGCGCATTATGGATAAATTTATCCAATATGCCGGTATCTTGATGGTGTTTTTAACGCTCTATATTGTCTTTAAATCTTCTCCGCCAGTTGGTGAAGCGGCATATCGTACTTTCATCCCAGATGCGCCAGTTTCTGCATTAATCTTAGCAACCGTCACATTAGTGGGCGGAACGGTCGGAGGATATATCACATTTGCCGGTGCCCATCGTCTGTTAGATGCTGGCGTTCATGGGAAAGATGCGGTGAAAGAAGTGTCTACAGGATCGATGTTAGGAATCGGTGTAACAGCCGTGATGCGAGTGATTCTGTTTTTGGCGGTGCTTGGTGTGATTTCACAAGGATTCCAATTAGCAGCAGGTAATCCGGTTGCCTCTGTTTTCCAACATGCAGCAGGAGATATTGGTTATCTCTTCTTCGGGATTATCATGTGGGCGGCGGCAGTAACTTCAGTGATTGGTGCGGCATATACATCAGTGACATTCTTGCGTGTATTTAGCACGAAAGTCGCACAACACCAGAATCGTTTTATTATCGCTTTTATTTTTATTTCAACGGTGGTGTTTGTCAGTATCGGTCGTCCAGTAGAGATTTTAATATTTGTCGGTGCATTAAATGGATTAATCTTGCCATTAACGTTAGGCCCGATCCTTTTTGCCGCTTATCGAAAAGATGTGGTAGGAGATTATAAGCATCCTGTATGGCAGACCGTATTTGGTGCTGTTGTTGTGATTATTATGACGGTATTAGGTGTTCAAACACTTTATAGCTATATTGTCGGTTAGTTTTAAAGTTGATGTGAGATTAAAATGAAATGCAGGCTTTTTAAGTCTGCATTTTTTATGTTTAGGATTTCTGCTCTATGTATTGTCGTTTCGTTTTTAGAGTCGTTGTTATTACTATGCGAGCTATGCGAGATTGCTAAAAGCAGATAAATGCTTTCTCTAGTAATGAAGTGGCTTTTAAATGAATTTTGAGTCAGTGAGTCGTTAAAATCAATGGGTTGCCCGAATTAATTGTCAATTAATGGTACAAAATCGTAAAAAGAGCGGTAACGCTAAATAATTGCGCATAAAAAGTTTTGACTCATGAAAAAAATGAAGTATACTTGTCTTCGTTGTTTGAGACAGCAAGCTTTAA
>DXHP01000139.1 GCA_019113305.1 Candidatus Ignatzschineria merdigallinarum
TATCTTTCGCTTTTGAATGATTTACTTATTGCGTTACGAGATGAAGCAATTTCCAGTCAGTTTTCGATTGAGAAGCTACTGGGTACTAAAGTTTCTTCAGAATATCTACGAGATACATTGTTTGTGGAAAAGGCTTTGAGAGAATTTGTACAAAAGCAGCTTTAAAAGTTCAAATTGCAGAGAGTAAAAGAAAACCTAGTCACGATTGTTGCTAGGTTTTTTTAGATATATTTGATGTTGATCTGATTTATCGATATGGCTATGAAAAAAGAGATCGAGCATCATCATCTACAGATAGATTTTATCCTCGATCTATTATGAGTGGTTGTTAAGCGATAATTTCATCAGGAGATCTGTCTGTTCATCATTGCCTAATTTAAAAATATGTTGATCAAATTCAATAAAGCCCTGTTTTCTATAAAAATTAAGGGCTTTAAAATTGTTTTCCCAAACACCTAGCCAGATATAATCGATATTTCTTTGTTGGGCGATTTCTAGAGCTCTGTTATAGAGTGTTAATCCCACTTTTTTGCCATGAAACTCATCTAAGACATAGATTCTTTCAATTTCCATAGCTTTGTTATCCTGAAATTCTGTTTGGGATAATTCAAAATTGAGCTTCAAGTAGCCAATGGTTTGATTATTTTGTTTGGCGAAATAGAATTCAGAATCTCGATTTTGTAACTCTGTCGAGAAGTTTATCTAAAGAAAACCCTTCTTCTAAATATCGAGTCATATCTTCGGCAGAACTGGTATCTGAAAATGTCGCAAAGAATGTCTGTTTGCCAATCGCTTGTAATTGATGAACATCGTCTAGATGTGCCTTTTGAATGGTGATTTCTGGCATATTTGTTCCCTTAATTTTTATTTATGAAGTTCAAAAAGCATCACGTCTGAGGTAAAAGAGCCATGCTCATCAATTTCGAAATATTCCTGAATATCATGGCTCAAGGTTGCTTGATAAGCACGAATCCCATCGATTAAAACTTGCGGCGTGCGCATTCTTTTAACCCAACTGCCGAATTCTAAGCGTAAGCGGAAACTTTCGATATTTTTTAAGAATAATCGGGCATTATTAAACATGGTAGACCATTCTCCCGCAGGATAATCACGAACGTGAGAGGTATCTCGAAGCACTTCAACCGTCTGTAGGTAAAGATCAAATACAGGATGTCCTGGAGAAACAACATCAATAAAAATCGCGCGACCACCTTGTTTTAAGACACGGCGAACTTCGCGTAATGCTTGTTCAACATCATGCCAATGATGTGCGGAATAGCGGCTAATAACAAGATCAAAAGATTGATTCTCAAAGGGGAGAGATTCTACATTCCCTTTCATGGTTGAGATATTGTGTAAGCCACGTTCTTTTGCGGTAGAAGCAATAACTTCTAGCATTGAGTCTGAAAGGTCAAAAGCAGTTACTGATTGAACTTTATCGGCAATAGAAAAACTCACGTGACCGGCGCCGGAGCCTAAATCAAGCACTTTCTAATGTTCACTATTGAGGGGGTATTTCTGGAGCGCCTGTAGATCTTCGCCGCTAGCATGAACCGCACTTGTTAAGTAAGAATTTGCCTGCTCGTCAAATTGCTGATAAACCGATTGATGATGTGTTTTCATAATGGCTCCTTTGTGAGTGTTTTCGAAAATAGATTGATGAGTGATTGGAAGTTGCAGCCTTTGCGTATTTAAATAAGATTGTTGTCGTGAAGTACTATCACTAAAAACCCCATTGTATGAATGGGGTTTATTCGATAATAATCTGTGAATTCTGCGATATAAATTCTGCTAAATTTGCAATTGTTTATTTCACTCTTAGAACTTTCCAAGTCGAGTAGAGATATTGAATCATCGACCAAAGCGTGAGGAATGTGGCAATTACTAGGAAAATTAGCCCAATATTAAAGAGTGGCAATCCTAAGAGGTTTTGTTCATAGAGAAGGAAGGTAATAGCGCCCATTTGGAAAGCTGTTTTCCATTTGCCAATCCATGAAACGGCGACAACGCCGCGTTCGCCCATGCTGGCCATCCATTCGCGTAGAGCAGATATTGTGATTTCGCGGCTAATAATGATCATCACTGAAAGAGTGAGATACCATTGCCCAGGATGATGATCAATGATTGCAATCAGGGCTACTGCGACTAATAATTTATCAGCGACAGGATCTAAAAAAGCACCAAAACTTGAGGTTTGATTCCATTTTCTTGCAAGATATCCATCTAGCCAATCCGTGAAAGACGCCGCCATAAATAGGAGAGAGAGTACTAAATTCTTATGGGGAGTCGGCAGGAAGTAACATAGGATAAATACTGGAATCGCAACTACGCGAGACCAAGTGATGAGGCTTGGAAGGTTCATGCTTTTTTATTAACTCCTCAAAGGTCATTTTCATAGGCGCCGTTGATCATTATATCAAAAAAAACTAAATGCTCAAATCCCTGATAAAATCTAGGTAGACATGATTTTTTTGTGCTAGAATAAGCCACTTTTTAAATTAGCGTTCTGGAGAGAGACACTATGCTTAGAATTATGGAAAAAGGTTTGACCTTTGATGACGTATTATTAGTACCTGATTATTCAGAAGTTCTTCCACGAGATGTGTCATTAAGGACGCAGCTAACTCAAAAAATTGCATTGAATATCCCACTTCTTTCAGCAGCGATGGATACCGTGACTGAGAGTAAAATGGCGATTGCATTGGCGCAACAAGGTGGAATTGGTATTATCCATAAAAACTTAACGCCGGCAGAGCAAGCAAGACAGGTGCGTAAAGTAAAGAATTTTGAAAGCGGCGTATTAACTGATCCTATTACGGTAACCACTGAGGTGACGCTTGAGGAAGTTCGTAATATTATGCGTGGGCGCAACATTTCGAGTGTTCCCGTATTAAATACTGATGGAACGGTGGCCGGAATTATTACAACGCGTGACTTACGATTCCAAACAGATTTATCACAAAATATTACTAAGGCGATGACGAACCGTGATCGCCTTATTACTATCCACGAAGGCGCAACACGTGATGAGATCATTGATCGTTTACGTGCACATCGTTTAGAGCGTTTAGTGGTGGTGAATGATAAGAATGAACTTCGTGGTTTAATCACGGTGAAAGATCTTTCTCATACTGACACGCATCCTAATGCGGTAATGGATGATCAAGAACGTTTAATCTGTGGTGCAGCAGTTGGTGCAGGTGCCGGAACAGAAGAGCGTATCGAGCAATTAGTAGATGTGGGTGTTGACGTGATTATCGTTGATACAGCACATGGTCACTCAAAAGGCGTGATTGATCGCGTACGTTGGGTAAAACAGACTTATCCTGATCTACAAGTCATCAGTGGTAATATCGCAACAGCAGATGCCGCAAAAGCACTTTTAGCGGCAGGAACAGATGGTGTTAAAGTCGGTATTGGTCCTGGATCAATCTGTACAACCCGTATTATTGCCGGTATTGGTTTCCCGCAAGTGAGTGCGATTGCAAACGTCGCGGCAGCGCTTCGTGGGACAGGCGTTCCAGTTATTGCCGATGGTGGTATTCGTTATTCTGGGGATATGGTTAAAGCATTAGCAGCAGGTGCGAATGCAATCATGGTGGGTTCAATCTTAGCAGGTACGGATGAATCACCAGGTGAGATCGAATTTTATCAAGGTCGGGCTTATAAATCATATCGCGGAATGGGTTCACTTGGTGCAATGAGCGCAGGTTCTTCAGATCGTTACTTCCAAGAAGGTTCAAGCGCAGACAAACTAGTGCCGGAAGGAATTGAAGGACGTGTGGCATATAAAGGTTCAGCATCGCCGATTGTTCATCAATTAATGGGCGGTATTCGCGCAGGTATGGGTTATGTGGGTTGCGGCACAATTGAAGAGATGAATACAAAACCACAATTCGTAGAGATTACGAGTGCGGGAATGAGTGAATCTCACGTTCATGATGTGACAATCACGAAAGAAGCACCAAACTATTCACGTTAATTTCGTGAGAAAGGATGTCGTAATCGTTGATTAAACGCATAAAAATTCTTTTTTAGCGATAAAATAGGATTTTGAGAAAAATTAATTTCGGTATTTGAAGTAATTTAGTGTGAAATAGTGGATAATAGTCGGTTGATTAATTCGCTATTTTGCGAAGGAAATCTCGGGAAGCAATTCTCGGGATTTTATGATTTTATTAGATTCTAAAATTGGCAGTTCTGCACAATTTTAGAGAATTGATAAAACATTGGGGTAGGGCGTTTGAAGTGTTGATGTTGGCATGTTTTTTAAGAATAGATGCTGGTATTATTCTTCGATAAAATAAATGCTCTAAAATATGTTTACCATTATTTGAAGTAGAAAACATAATGACAAAAGAGACTGTAGTGAACGATCACGATCAAACTGAAAATCATCTTATTACAGAGCGCCGTGAAAAACTTGCGAAGATTCGTGAAGAGAAGACGGTAGCATTTCCTAATAACTTTAGAAAAGACACTGATGCAAAGGAACTCCATAAACAGATGGAAGGCCTTGATCGTGATGCACTGAAGGAAAAGGGAAAGATTGTGAAGATGGCAGGTCGTATCGTTGCCAAACGTCTCTTTGGTAAAGGTGGGTTTGCAAGTCTTCGTGATCAAACGGGTGATATTCAAATTTTCGTGAACATTGGTTTAATTGGACAAGAAGCATTTGATGATTTCACTACATGGGATGTGGGCGATATCATTGCAGTAGAAGGAGAGGTTTCTCGTTCTGACAAAGGCGAACTTACTGTTCGCGCGAACACATTAACATTGCTCACAAAATCATTACGTCCATTACCGGATAAGTTCCACGGCTTAACAGATGTGGAAGCGCGTTATCGTCAGCGTTATCTCGATTTGATTATGAATCAAGAATCTCGTGAAACCTTCCGCAAGCGTAATTTAATTCTTCGCACGATTCGTACCTTTATGGATGCACGTCGTTTTGAAGAAGTAGAAACGCCGATGATGCACTCAATTCCAGGTGGGGCGAATGCCAAACCATTTGTAACACATCATAATGCACTTGATATGGAGTTTTATCTTCGTATTGCACCAGAACTTTATTTGAAACGTCTCGTTGTCGGCGGTATGGAGCGTGTTTATGAGATTAACCGCAACTTCCGTAATGAAGGTGTTTCAACACGCCATAATCCAGAATTTACCATGATGGAATGGTATTGGGCATACGCGGATTACAAAGATATGATGGATATGACCGATGCAATGATGCGAGAAATTGCATTAAACGTGAATGATGGCAATCCTGAAGTTGCCTATCAAGGTTATACCATTGATTTTAGTAAACCAGCAGAGCGCATGACGGTTCAAGAGTCGATCATGAAACATTGTGTAGAAGCCAAAGATTATGATCTTGATACGCGCGAAGGAGTTGCGGCATTAGCGGATCATTTCCATATCAAATACGATAAAGAGAATGACTGCTGGGGCAAAATCCTCATGGAAATCTTTGATGAGAAAGTAGAAGAGAGTCTATTGCAACCCACATTTATCACGGGCTATCCATTGGCTGTTTCGCCACTTGCTCGTAAAAATGATGAAAATCCATTAATTACTGATCGTTTTGAATACTTTATTGGTGGACGTGAAGTGGGTAATGGCTATTCGGAGCTTAATGATGCCGAAGATCAACATGATCGTTTTGTGGCGCAAGTTGCCGATAAGGATTCTGGAGATGATGAAGCGATGCATTATGATAAAGAATTTGTCACAGCACTTGAGTATGGTATGCCACCAACAGCTGGTGAAGGAATCGGGATTGATCGTTTGGTGATGATCTTCACAGATGCACCATCAATTCGTGATGTGTTGTTATTCCCGCACATGCGTGTTCGTTCAAACGATTAGTTTTCATATCTCTGTATTTGATAAGTGTCGGTAATGGCCGGCATTAGAGCATAATCGGAGAAATCAAAAATCCCCAACAGATCATCTGATGGGGATTTTTTTATGCTTGTTTATTTGTTTGTGATTGTTTGTTTAAAGGGGCGTTTAATTCAGAAAATTTTAAGCAGATTTTTTGATACTATTTTGCCAATCCAGTAATCAGAAAGTACAACGATCTTCTTACGACGCTTTGCGCATGGCTTGTAGCAGAAAATCGTTGATAGCTTGAATCTGTTTAAGATACTTACTCATTTTCTGTAAGTCTTCTTCTAATTTGATTTGTAGAGTATCTGGTGAGGTTTCATTGCCACTTTGGCAGCGCTCACGTAGATCTTTAGTATGTTCAATTTGAAGGCAGTAATCTTCTAATGTAAAGATATATTCGCGAATTTCATTAATGGCTTCATGAGAAGCATCGTGAATCGCGATACTATAAATTGCATAATCAATCAGATTGAGTAAGGCTTGCTGAACACGCTCAATTGATCCTAAATTTTCGATGACTTCAAAGCTGAGATCCAATCGTTTTAAAATAGGAATAGTTTCGATCGATTTATACTGATAAACATGCATACGATATTGGAGTAAGCCTTCAATGCCGACTTCTTTAAGGCTTTGAATATTATTTTTTATAAAGCTATACAATGCCTTATCTGGAATGAGTTCAGAGTTCAGTGCAAATCCATTTTTTGATTGAAAGCACGCAATCTCTTTAAAAGATTGGTATTGGCTAATATTCTGGTAAAAAGAGATAAGATTTTGATCACTAATTCTCTGTTTCATAACCCCTCACTATTGGTTAAGTTTATTTTGTATTTCCTCATGAAGATTTTCATGATTAATAAGACTTAACTGATTGTATTTAATGATGACATCGCTAATTTTAGCGTAAAAAAAGTGAGGGTGATGTGTTAAGTAAAGATTACCTGATCAGAATCAGGTAATTCTTAGAAACAGTTTTTTAACGCTTTGAAATTACTTCAGTTCCCGAGGTTTGATTAATGCAAAGTTGATGTGACAATAACCGCGAGGATTTTTTGTCAGGTAGTCTTGATGCATCTCTTCTGCTTGCCAAAAGGTCTTCAGAGCTTCAACCTCAACGGCGATTGGTGCTGAATATGCTTGTTGTTCTGCTGCAAAAAAATCTCTGATGATGGGCAGATCTTGCGCATCTTGATAATAAACTCCCGTGCGATATTGCGTTCCCACATCGCCACCTTGTTGGTTAAGAGAGAGTGGATCGATCATTCGAAAGAGATGTTCTAAAATATTTTCAAGCGAGATTATATTTGCATCATAGGTTACCTCAACAACTTCCGCATGATCGGTTTCCATTGTGCAAACAGCTTCGTACGTTGGCGATTCTGTAAATCCTTGCGCATAACCAACTTCAGTTGAAATAACGCCTTTTAAACGTTTATAGTATTCTTCAACACCCCAGAAACAGCCACCAGCGACCACAATGGTTCTAATATCTTGTTCTTGCATCTTTAAAATTCCTTTTTATCTTCAGCTCTGTGAAAGGGAGATGGCTATTAGCATACAATATTTCGAAAAGGGAAGGAGATATGTTGTATAGCTGTTTTAGTTAAAATATTTTGTAGGTAGATGATCTATTTTATTTGCGGTAAAATTTGTCACTATGAAAACGATTTTGATAGGTTTATTCGATTTTAGCTATAAACAACTCAATAGCTGTATTTTCGGAATCGCCTTACTAATATTGATTGCTTTAACGGCGCTGTTTTATCCTGCAGATGCTTGGATGAGCCGCTATGATTTCTTAGCAATTGCTGCGTTAACGATTCAAGTGCTCTTTATTCTCTTTAAGATTGAGACATTGAAAGAATCGGCGATGATCTTTATCTTCCATTTTTTAGGGATGATGATGGAGATCTTTAAAACCAAAATGGGATCTTGGAGCTATACACAGTCTGGCATTTTATATCTTTACGGCGTGCCGCTGTTTACAGGATTTATGTATGCTTCTGTGGGTTCTTATATCCTACGATTTCAGCGTAATTTCCATTGTACTTTTACCTGTTTCCCGAGCTATCCATGGATTTTGTTTGTGGCGTTATTAGCCTATGTTAATTTTATGACGCATCATTATATGTGGGATATGCGCTGGATGATCTTAATATTAAGTGCCTTAATATTTTGGCGGACAACGATTACTTTCGAGTTGTCAGTAGGTGCCTTAAAACTTCCATTTTTAATGGTTTTAATATCGTTGGGTAGTTTGTTGTGGATTGCCGAAAATATCGGTACATTTTACACAATATGGACTTATCCGCATCAAACGAATCTTTGGCAGATGGTGTCGCCGCAGAAAATTATCTCTTGGTATCTTTTAGTATTAACCGCTCTTGCCATTGTTTATGGTTTGTATCCCATTGCTAGACAAGGGCGATTTGCTTCTATTTAAGGAGATTTTAAAATCAATAAATTAGTGGTTTATCAAAGAGATATTGAGTGATATCTTAACGAAGATTAGTCAATATCAAAATATTGCCGGCATCTTTTATATAATGTCGGCTTATCTGTTATAAGGAGTTTTGAAATGAGTGATGAGTTAGATGATTTAACATTCGATTTGGATAATCTCTACGAAGGTGTTGCCGGGAATTCTGAAAATCCAATGGATACATCAGAACCTGAAGAAGTGGAAGATGTTGGTTGTGCCGGCGGTGCTTGCACACTGTAATGGTTCAAAATCATGGATATAAAAAAAGCGATCTCAAAGGATCGCTTTTTTTGTGACAGTACTATTTTCTACGGTAATTTATCTTTCAACCTGAAAATAAGCGTGTTATTAGCACTACTATATTCTTTCAGGCAGTTCATTTGGGCGAAGATCAAATAGTAAAACCTCAGCTTGCTGCCCATTTGTAAGATGTAACTGTGATTCTTGGCGAATTTTGACGCCATCTCCGGCATTTAAAGATTGCTCATTGAGATCAATGCGACCTTTCGCAACGTGAAGATAGTAATAGCGATGGGGATCTGCTTTGAAAATGGTTGATTCATCGCCATCAAAAAGACCCGCATAGATCGTCGTATCTTGTCGTATTTGAAGAGATCCATGAATGCCATCAGGAGAGATAATGGTGCGGAGCTTTCCTCGCTTCTCCTCATCAGCGATATAGATCTGTTGGTAATTAGGTTTTGGTTGCTGAATATTTGGCATGATCCATATTTGTAGGAAATGAACAGGCACATCGTTTGAGCCATTCATTTCACTATGAACAACACCGGTGCCGGCGCTCATAAGCTGAATGTCGCCGGGTTTAATAGTAGAACCATTACCCATGGAATCTTGATGACTAAGTTTGCCATCTAGCACATAACTAAAGATCTCCATATTATCATGAGGATGTGCGCTAAATCCTCTGCCGGGCGCTACTGTATCGTCATTAATGACGAGTAGATCAGAAAAGCCGAGTTGTTTAGGATCGAAATAATTTGAGAACGAGAACGTATGCCATGAATTGAGCCAGCCATGGTCAGCATGGCCGCGGTCATTGGCTTTACGAATATCAATCATGAGAACCTCCTCATTTAAGGGTTATAAAGATCAAAAGGGCATGATCATGAATGATTTGAATTTTCTATTTATGATAACATTGCCTTGTTATTCCTTATTATAGTGATCAATAGCTGATGAATATTGGATTTATTTGAGCTTTATATTCGATTTTTTCGAATATAAATATGAAAAGTGATATAAAATAAGTTAAGTCATAAAAATGATATTTTAATAATCACGGTATTCAGAAATTTTGTGAAAGGATCAAAAGTCATGAAGTTAACTTTAGAAGCGATAAAAATTATTGATACAATTGCCAAAAGTGGCTCTTTTTCTAAAGCTTCAGAGATCCTACATAAAGCACCGTCGACCATCTCTTATAGTGTTGCCAAAATTGAAGAGCAGATGGGGTTTCAGTTTTTTGAAAGAAATGGTCCACATGTGACTTTAACCGAATTGGGCACGGTTCTGCTTGAAGAAGGGCGAACATTGTTAACCGCTGTCACGGATCTTGAAACACGTCTTAATAAGATGGCAAGCGGTGTGGAAGTTTCCTTGAATGTCGCTCTGGATGCTATTTTTCCAATAGAACGTATCGCGACGTTATTGAAACGATTTCAGACCTCCACGGTTGCGACAGAAGTAAATATTTCTCGAGAAGTGATGATGGGAACATGGGAAGCGCTGATGAAATTTCGCGCAGATATCATAGTTGCTGTTGGGGAAGGCCCTTCCGGCGGCGGTTATAGCACCTATCCTATTGGCGTGATTCCTTTTGTTTTTTGTGTTGCTCCTTATCATCCTCTTGCAAAGAAAGAAACTCCATTAACAAAATGTGATTTGTTAGATCATACGGCGATTATTGTGGCAGATAGCGCTCGTTATATGCCACTTCGTACAGTGGGTGTTTTTGAAGGGCAAAAACGAATTACGGTTAATACGTTAGAAGATAAGATTTTGTTACAGAAACGGGGCATTGGACATGGATTTTTACCAAAATATGCTATTCGCCATGAATTGAAAAGTGGGGAACTAGTTGAACTGCCCGTTGTAGAAGCGCATAAAGAAGAAAATCTCTATTTGGCATGGCGAACGCATGATGATGGTCTAGCGTTGAATTGGTGGAAAGAAGCTTTAGCCGAAGAGTGGATTAATTAGGATTACTCATTTTGTTGAAATTTTAATCAATGGTAACGCTTTATGAAGTTTTGATAGAAATTGGATTAAAACTTTTTAGGTTGATGTTTTGCTAAAGCGTATTGTTGCGTGTTTTTTATCAGCTGTATGTTAGAAAAGATGGCGATATAGGACTTTGATATTTGATCCTGTTTATGATGAGTGGGTATTTTAAAAAGGGATTTGTAGCTGATTAAGTTCATTATTAAGTGCTTCTTTATCAAGATCAATATTGGCGATAGAAAGGCCGATTAAGCGAATACCTTTATGGGGTTTTAGTGCA
>DXHP01000140.1 GCA_019113305.1 Candidatus Ignatzschineria merdigallinarum
ATTTTTGATCATATAAAAAAGACTTCCTTGAAGGGAAGCCTTAAAAAGTAATGAATTACTGATATCAAATCACGATCTTTATAACTCTCGCTGAAACAACTGCCGGCAACTGAGATAAAGAAATAGTACCGTAAAGAGCGAGATCGCCGTTGCTAACCCATAAACAGCCGCAAAACTAAAAGCATTCGCAATTCGTAATGAGAAGAAGCCCGCAATTGCAGCACCGCCGATCATCACGGTATATTGAAGTGATGAATCAAGGGTTGCCATTGTTTTACTCGCTTTATCCATGAAGATCGCCATGACTGCCGGCAGTAATAGTGTATAACCAATACTTAACACCATAATTTGTACAACAAAGATATGGTCATAATAAGCTCGTAAATTCTCCGTAAACACAAAGGAGATAAACACCAATAACAATCCCCCAAGAATCCCGAAGATTACCGCAAATCGGCTGTAATAACGCATTAATATACCGGAAATAGGACCTGCAATCATGCAAAGAATCGGTAAATAAATCGCCAATATCGTTCCCACTTCTGCCGCATCCCAACCTTGATCACTTAATACTGGGATGAAGGTTGTCGCCGTTAAAGCATACGGAATACAGGAGAGCAGCAAGAGTAAAAACCATCTCCAGCCAGTTCCCTCTTCTTGCCAATAGCTAATTAATCGTTTACCCATCATCTGCCAACTCATTGTCACTACAGATCTTGTAGAGACTTGAATCTGCTCACCACGAATTTTAGGTTCTCGATAAAAGTAGAGCTGAATATTAATCAAAATCGAGATGATTAACATTAATCCCACCGCAGCATGCCAACCCCAATATTGATAGAGATAGAGCACTAATCCACCACCAATCATTCTTCCCGAACGTGCCGAGATTACCGAGATTACACCGCCCATTCCCCGCTCACGATAATTGAGAATCGTACTATTTAATCCCAATGTTGCGCCGGCTAGAAAATTCCCCATAATACTTAATGTAAAACAGCAGAGCATGAGCCATGAAAATTGTGTTGTAATATCAATCCAAAATAGACTTAATAACGCCAGAAAAATCACGATATTAGAAAGTAACAACCAATAGCGGAAATGCCCTTTTCGATGATTGACCTGATAGCGCTGAATCACCAGTGAAATAGCGAGCTGTGTTAACTCCGTAAATCCCAAAAGATAGAATATACTCAGCTGATTTAGGGTAAACCCACTCTGCTTTAAGATCGTCACAATACTGAGCATATAAAATGCGACTAAGATAATCTTAAAGTTCCCAAGACTTAGTAGTAATAACCAATCCCGGCGATTCACACTGGGAGTTTCGTGAATGTCGCTTGTCATTAGATTATCGCCCCTTGTGATTCTTCCGGCATGGATTGATCATCGCCAAAATCATTAGTCGCAATATGTTGTGTATTCCAAAACTCAAAATAGCGGCCTTGTTTTGCTAATAGATCTTTATGCTTTCCTTGCTCAATAATCGCCCCATCTTCCATGACTAAAATTTGATGGGCACCGACAATCGTCGATAAACGATGGGCAATCACTAAAATCGTTTTATTCGCTAATAATGCATCGAGCGCCCTTTGAACTAACAGTTCATTCTTAGTATCTAATGCCGCCGTTGGCTCATCTAAGATTAGAATTGGTGCATCTTTAAGAATCGCTCTTGCAATGGCAATTCGCTGCTTCTCACCGCCGGATAGACTACTTCCTAAATCCAACAGTGGCGTATCGTAACCTTTTGCCATTTTCATAATAAATTCATGACATTGTGCCTTTTCTGCCGCAGAAATGACCTCTTCATCGGTTGCATCAGGACGCGCCATGCGAATATTATTCATAATCGTATCTTGGAATAGATAAACATCCTGAAATACCACAGAAATCATACTCATCAGCTGTTTTTGCGTCATCTCTCGCACGTCAACTCCACCAATAGTGACAGCTCCTTTGATCACATCGGCATGACGTAATATCATTCGCGTTAGCGTTGTTTTACCAGAACCTGAATGCCCCACTAATGCTGTAAAAGAACGTTCCGGAATCGTGACATTAATATGATGTAGTGCAAAGCTCTCCTGCGGATTTGCAGACGTAACCGAAGCGGTATTAGTATCTGCCAATGCCGATGATTGATAGACAAAATCCACATTATTAAACTGAATATCGTAAGATTCCGGCATCTTGTGACAATGCTTTTCCGGCAAATCAGGTTGAGAAAGCAACTGCTGTAACTTCTCGCAACCAATCACGAAAATCTCTAAAAGTGATGACATTTGAACAAAGAAATTCAATAGATCTGTGACACGCGCAATGATAATAATCGCCGCTGCTAATAAGAAATAAGAAGCGTGTCCGCCGACAACGAGGAAAATCCCTAACAAAATAATAAAGACTAATCCTAACTGTACGGTTGAAGTAATCATCAAATTGGGGATTTCCCCTTTCTTCGTTCCGTAAGCTTGAATCTTAGCAACATCGTGCGCAATATCGGCAAAAGTACTCTGTTTATTCTCCAATTCTCCGGTTGATTTCAGGACATCTAATCCTTGAATAAACTCGATCGCTTCTCCTTTCAATTGACCATTTGCTTCCGCTAAAATACTAAAACCACGGCGAAAGGCTTTCCGGCGCCAAAAATAGAGCGGAATCGCCATTGGGAAGACCAATAACATCACCAACGCAAAACGCCAATCATAAAAGACCATCGCTATCGCCGCAGAAATGGGAACGATCATCGCATAGATAATCGTCGTCATTAGCATAAAACCATATCCTGCCGCTTCGTTAACGCTCTGTACTAATACGGCATTAATCTCACCAGAACGCTGATTACTCAAATGTAGTAACGGAATTTGGCGAAGCTTCTGTCCTAACCGTTTCCGCAGTTCATCAATCGCTAAATTGGCGTACCCTTTCGTATCATAACTTTCTGAAAAAAGACGACAAATAAGGCTCAACAATAATAAGACGATCATTGCCGTAAATGGTGTTTGCCAATCTCCCACATTCGAGCGCGTGATGGCCGCAAAAAATGGAAACAACAACACTAATGAAATACCAAACAAAATAGCTGATAAGGCACTGAATACCAAACAACGAATAAGCACTGGCTTTTGAGATCCTGCGGCCATTAATAGCTGATTAACGGTACCGAAAACGCTATCCACATCTCGCGTTTTCTGATTTAAATAATTTCTCATGACAAATAATCCTTTTCGATCCTTTTAATGCTTACTGCGCCATTGTCCAATTCTGTGTCGCTTGATAATCTTGCCAAAGTTGCTGGTAAGCCTTGCTCTCTTGCAATAAGACTTCATGGCGACCTTTCGCGATCACTTTTCCTTGATCTAAATAGACGATTTGATCCGCTTCAATAATCGTCGATAATCGATGGGCAATCATAATGACCGTTTTATTCACCATTAATTTCCGGAAAGAATCCATGAGAAGCGCTTCATTTTTCGCATCAGAAAATGCCGTTGGTTCATCTAATACTAAGATCGGGCGATTTTGTAAGAAGGCTCTGGCAATCGTTAAACGTTGCTTTTGTCCGCCAGATAATAGTTGTCCTCGCTCCCCGATTTTCGTATCGTAACCTTCCGGCAATGTCATAATAAAATCATGAATATTCGCCAGCTTTGCAGCTTCAATTGCCGCTTCCTCACTCGCATCTAAACCATAACGAATGTTATCTAAAATAGAACAAGAAAAGAGGAAGCTATCTTGGAACACAAAGGAGCATTGCTTCATTAATTCATCTAACTTCATGTCACGAACATCGATATCGCCAATGGCAATCGAGCCATTTGTCACATCCCAAAAACGGGGGAGAAGATTAATTAAGGTTGTTTTTCCAGAACCAGAACTCCCCACAATTGCCGTAAAACTCTTTTCCGGCACCTCAAAACTGACATGACTTAAGACAGATTGTCCTTCATCATAAGCAAAAGAAACATCACGATAACGAATACTATAAGTTGCCGGAATCTTTGCAGCTTGATCGCTCACTTGCGGTAAACCTTCCATCGCCTCTAACTCCCAAATACGTTCAATAGAAGCACGGGATTTCTCCAACAAACTATGCAAGCCCATAAAGGGATGAATACTCTCAACAATACCAGCAGCGACTAAGAAAAAGAGAAAGAGATCCATAAAATCAATCATCTCTTTAAGATAGAAAATCGTTCCTAAAACCAGTAAAAAGATCTGCAATGGAATCGGCGAAAAGAGCGTTCTAGCAAGACGATTCCCTAAACCAATCTTGCCTAACCAACCTTGCATCACCCGATTATAATTTTCTAAAGACTCATGATAACGCCCAAAAGAGCTATCGCCGGAGTCAAAGGCACGAACCGTACTCATGCCTTGAACATATTCAATAATTGCCGAGTTTACTTGCGCTAATGCCGCAACATATTGCTTTCTAAATTGTCGACCTCGGCGCATTAATAACTGCAAAGTCACAAAAACAATGGCACAAAATGCTAAAACGGCTAAGGCAAACGGCCAATTAAAAATAAAGAGCACAATAAAGATCAATACTGGCGTGGCATAGGCTTCGGCTTTTAACGGCGGCGCATCCGCCACATAGGAATGAAGGGCATGAACGTCGTCTAATAAGATCTTCGCCATTCCGCCTGTTCCAATCGTTCTCACATAACCGATGGGCAATTGGCTAATCTTTGCTGATAACCGTTTCCGCAAAATTTCTTCTAATTCAAAAGCGCCGTAATGCGCTTCATCGTGCGCTTTAATTTTGAAGGTATAATAGATAATGGAAAGCAGCAATAACCCAGCAGTAAGTCCATAAGCGGCGCCTGTTTTTTGCTCGGCTAAAGTCCAAATAATCCCCAGCATCATTAACCAAAGTCCCATTTTCATCGCTTGTGCTACCATCGCCATTAAGGATGACTTTTTCAATCTGCGACTAATCGGATGACAAATTTCCTGATGTTGTAAACTCATACAAATCTCTTTTTTTAAATTCTTCAGATCAG
>DXHP01000141.1 GCA_019113305.1 Candidatus Ignatzschineria merdigallinarum
GCCCCTAAAATAAGTAACGTATCGCAGTTTTTGATCATTTCATAACCAGACTTAACCCCGAGCATCCCTGTCATTCCAACATTATAAGGATTATTTCCCTCGACAAAATCTTTTGCTCTTGAGGTGTGTGCAATAGGCGCTTTTAACTTTTTACAAAGGGCGATCAATTCATCATGAGCGCCTTCACAGCCAAACCCTGCAAAAATCCCGACTTTCTGACCGGCATTAATTATATCTGCCATCTTGCTGATTTCAGTCTCATCAGGTCGAATGATGGGCGCTTTCGGCTGATAACGCTGTAAAATAGGTAAGTCTTCGACCTCAGTTGCACTAATATCTGAAGGGAGAATCACAACAGCAACTCCCCGCTTTGTTAATGCTTCCTGACAAGCGGTCATAATCACGCGCTTTGCTTCATGGGGGTTTTTAACCTCTTCACAAAATACAGAACAGGTCTTATAGATGGGCATATAATCAACTTCTTGAGGGAAGTTAGTGCCTAAGACATTCGTAGGTAATTGGCTCGCAATTAATACAACTGGTGCGCCGTTACGATGGCTTTCAAATAATCCATTAATAAAGTGTAAGCTTCCCGGACCACAAGATCCTGCACAAGCAGTTAAGTTATCGGTCATTAATGCCTCAGCACCCGCAGCAAAACCGCCCGCTTCCTCATGGCGCATATGTACCCACTCAATATTTGAATGATGTCGCATAGCATCTGTCACATCATTTAAGGTATCACCAACAACCCCATAACAACGCTTAACACCAGCATTTTCAAGTGCTTCTACAACAATACGTGCGACTTTTTTCTTAGACATAAACTCTCCCTATATGAGAAGGCAGTAAAAAAACTATACATTCATTGTAATGTTTTTACTCAAACCTACAAAGCGTTTATCTTTTAAATATAAAGACTCAGAGTCATCTCTGAAAATTCCACTTATGAAGGTGAATTAAATATGCAGTTAAAGCTAAGAAGAGGATTGAAGAATCGCCCTATTGATCAGCATCTCTTACGATAAGGTTTTTAGGCCTTCAATAAGATCAAGAGGCGTAAAGGAGAAATCATTTATCGGGGAGTATTTCGCCACTAAACTGTGCGCTAGCACACTCTGAATTGCCGCCTCTAAACTACTATTACCTTGCGCTAACAGTGCGCCAATCATGCCCGCTAACACATCCCCACTGCCCCCTTTAGCTAATCGATTAGTTCCTAATGTCGAGATATAAACAATCCCCTGCTGAGCAATGAGCGTATTCGCCCCTTTCAGCAATAATACACCGCGATATTCAAGGCTAAAAGCACGTGCTAGCTTAAGGCGATTCTGTTGAATCTCCTCAACCGTATATATTTTAGAGCTATCGATGCCGGCATTATGCAAAAGCGTCGAAAACTCTTTGGGATGAGGCGTGAAAACAACGTCTGTTTTATCTTTTAAAGATTGGATAAAATTTTCTGAATAACAGAGATCAGCATCAACAATAAGAGGATAGTTTAATAATTGAGTCAAATTCACATGATCAATATTCTCCCCTAAGCCCATTCCCACAGCAATTGCCGTTGTTTTTTCCGATATTTCCGGCATTTGCATAATCTCACTGGGTTTATCACCAACGCCTACTAATGCCACAATGCCGGCACCGAAACGTGTTGCCGCAAGGCTACTTAAAATACTTGCGCCTGATTGTGCCCCTTTAATCACACTTAAGAATCCATAACTGCCTTTATGTGAATTTGCCACTGATCGAAAAGGCAGTCGTAAATCTGATTCATCCAGTAAAAAAGTATCGGTCTCACTTTCATAAAAAGTACGGGGAATCCCAAGATCCGCCACGATGATCTCCCCTACAGCATCTTTCACCCGATCTTCCAAGAGATCCTCTTTTAGAGCGCCCATTGTCACAGTAATATCTGCTTTAAAAGGATATTCATAGAGCCCGGTCGGGATATCACAAGCAATTTTAAGCCCTTGTCTGTGATTCAAAGTATGCAGGAAATTTTTCAATGTTGTAGATATCTGCTGGTGCTGAGCGGCGCCAAATAGTGCATCTACATAGATATCCGCCTCAGGCAATGCATCTATTGCCATCGATTCATGATGCTCTATCAAGGGAATACCCAGCTTAAGCGCTCTATCGCGTTGCTTGATAGCCATATTGGATTTCGCTGTATAAAGCGCAAGAATCGTCACTTGATATGCCGGCATTAAAAGCCGGGCAAGCGCATAACCATCAGCGCCATTATCACCAGGACCACAAAGAATAAGTACCCGGCAATGCTCATGATTAACCGCTCTACGCTTGTGTAGGATATCGGCTATCGAGCGTGCTGCATGCTCCATCATTATATCGCTCGAAAGATCATATCGATCTTGTGCGCGGCGATCTAAAGTTAAACACTCTTTAAATACTTTTTGCATGCTATTCCCCCTCATCCATCTCGATTCATCATTATCACTCATTAGAATAATCGGAGCTACTCTTCAAGCCATAACTTGAAGATATGGACTAACAAAAAATCTGTTTTAAGACATGCGCTTTCTTAGCTTTTCTTATGTAGCGACCTTGAGTGTTTTCCCTTGCCAATCCACCTTGATAAATTTTATTTATCGATTATCTATAATCGGAGGATTACCTAAGTATCATTTTTTATGATGGATAAAGTATAGGGCTCGAAATTTACTAAAAAGTAGTCTCTAGTAATGCACTAAATAGCGTTTATATCACGCAATACCCAAGCAGCGATATCTCAAAAATATCTATCACAAAACTGATAGATATAACGCGCATGCATATATCAATAACAATCTTTGCGGGTTCATCTATCGGGGATTGCCCCCATCAAATAATATGCGGATCATTCACTGAAAGAATCCCAACATCATCAATCTGCATTAGCGATAAGCGATTGTTTTTCTGTGATCAATGATTAAATTATAGCCATAAAATGATGGAAAACAATCTATTTATCAAAAAAAAGCAGTGGCTAATTAGCCACTGCTTTCATAAAAATAAGGGGGAAATACTGGTATCAATATATTGAAATTACCGCTAATAAGTCTCGCCTTATTTGGCTTTTTTGACTGTTTTTCTAGAGGACCAATAAGTCGCTAATAACGGACCTGAAATATTATGCCAAAAACTAAAAATAGCGCTCGGAACAGCTGTCACAGGATCTAATGCAAAGTGTGTTTTCGCCAGAGCGGCACCTAAACCTGAGTTCTGCATTCCGACTTCGATAGCAACAGCTTTACTATCTGGATAATCAAGTTTAAAGAATTTTGCAGCCCAAAAACCTAATAGATATCCAAGGCCATTATGAAGAATAACAACCCCAAAGATTAGTAATCCTGATTCAATAATCGACTGTTTACTACCACTCACAACCGCGGCAACAATAAGTACAATCGCCACAACAGATACTAAAGGTAGAACTTCGGTTGCTTTCGCAATTGAAGACTTAAAGATCATTCGTAAAATAACCCCTAAAGCGATCGGTAATAATACCATCTTGAGAACAGAGATAAACATCGCTCCCATCGAAATATCAATCCACTGACTCGCAAGAAGATAGAAAATGACAGGGGTTAAAAGTGGCGCTAATAGCGTCGAAACAGAGGTACATGCCACAGATAAAGCAATGTTTCCTTTCGCAAGATAAGTCATGACATTTGATGCAGTGCCACCAGGACATGAACCAACGAGAATAACACCAACCGCAATTGCCGGAGGCAGCATGAAGAGCATCGACAATGCATAAGCAATCAGTGGCATGATAATGAATTGTGCAACGACCCCTAAAATAACCGCTTTAGGATGTTTAAGAATCTCGCTAAAGTCCGTCAGTGTTAAGGTCATTCCCATTCCAAGCATCACAATACCTAAAAGCCACGGAATATAAGGTCCAATAATTTTAAAGGCATCAGGTGCAGCAAAAGCGAGCCCTGCAAATAATAACACCCAAAGGGCAAAAGTTTTTCCGACAAACTGACTCAGACGGATAAGGGGTTGCATTGAGATATCTCCTCTAGTTTCTCTACCAAAATTGGCATGATTATTATGATAATGAATGATGAATATACCGTTTTTTATCAGAATCATATCCATTGAGTGCGACTTTAGAAGTTTGATTCCTATTGATAAAAAACCCGTATTTATCGATCATACCCTATCTTTTCATTTTGATGAAAGAGGATATTTTAAACAGTCATTTAAAATAAAAAATACCGCAATTTACCCCATTTAATGATCACATTTTGCGCCTCAAAAATCACTTCGCATTAAAAAATCACTTCGCATTACAATACGGCGTTTTGTCGTGATTTTAAGATGGCCATTACTACGCTACTCGCTTTATTTTCTGTCTCTTCTACTTCGCTATCGGCAACCGAATCCTCCACAATGCCGGCGCCCGCTTGTACTTTTGCAATCCCATCTTGCACATACGCTGATCGAATCACGATAGCGCTATCAAAGCGATCACCATGTAGAGTTCCTTGAATATAGCCTATCGCTCCGCCATAACTTCCGCGTGCTTGGGTCTCATAACGGTAGATCTCTTCCATTGCATAGACTTTAGGTGCACCTGTTAACGTCCCCATATTCATAACCGCTAAATAGGCATCAATCGGGGATAATCCTTCCTTTAAAGTCCCGGCAACACGGGAGACTAAATGCATAACGTAACGATAACGGTCTATCTTCATCAACTCTTTAACATGTATAGAACCCGCTTCGGATATTTGCGATAAATCGTCCTTTGCAAGATCGACAAGCATAAGATGCTCTGACACTTCTTTTTTATCAGAAACCAACAACGCTTCCATCTGTGCATCTAGCTCAGCATCAATCTCACCATTAATCTGTCCTCGCTTTTTAGTCCCAGCAATTGGGTAGAGCTCGAGCTCTCTTGTATCAGGTGAATATTTTAATGCCGACTCTGGCGATGCACCAAACAACGTGAATTCTTCATCATGTAAATAAAAGAGATAAGGGCTTGGATAGGCGCGTTTTAATGCAGCATAGCTCGCTAATGGATCTGGACATGGCAGCGTGAAGGCGCGTGAAGGGACGATCTGCTGCAATTTCCCTGTCTTGATTTCCCCAATAAAATGATTCACAGCATTCTTAAATCCTGCAGGATCAGGAATACTCACCCCATTATTTGCATGAATAATCGGTTCTGAAATTTCAAGCTGTGGATAACTCTGGGGAGAACTTTGCGGATTAGATGAAGATAAAGCATTAGCTGTATCTTGCGCGGCAATTATCAATTCATCTGTGGATAACTCTGGGGATAGTGTGGGGAAATTATTATGACCCTTGTAGGAATCAGCGTTAAGCGCATTGATGATCGATTCATAACGCTCGGCACTTGCATTAAATGTTCGATAAGCCTCAAGGCGCGTTGTTTCAATCGCATCGAGATAGAGATGTTCATACGTTGCAATATTTGTCTCGTGATCAAGCTCGATCATCTCTTCTGCAAAATAGAGGCATAAATCACGTTCTCGTCCTTGATCTGGAATCGGTACTTGATAAAACTCGCCGACTAAATCATATCCGAATAACCCTCCAATAAAGGGATTAAACTCTGGGTTTTTAAGCGCAAGTAAGGCATCAAGAATCGTTAGAACTCCTCTAGGATATCTGACTTTATCTGACCTAAAGTAAAACTCTGCGATCTCATCGGTATGTTGTTGTAGCGCTTCGGGATAACTATTTTTTAAATAGGTCAGAAGATATTTTCCCACTAAAGAGGTCGCTTTTACCGTTACAAGATCTTTAAGTGCTGTAATTCTTAAAGAGACTTTCGTCACTAACATACTTTTTAAAGCGCGTTGATCATCCGTATTCGCGGACTCAAAAAGCATGGCATGCTTTTTATGACCTTCTTGAATAATATGTTGAAAGAGTGCAAATGGCTCGAAATCGGTAGAAATCTCTCTACTAATCGTGAATACTTCTGATCTTTTAAAAATCACGTCTGACATACTTTCCCTCTTTTATATAATTTGTGCCGCAATATTGAGAGGTAAAAGAAAAAGCCCGCAAAATATTGCGGGCTTTTAATTTTTCATCATTGTTTTCTTTTTCTATTTTTGACTCACACACAATGATTGCCCGCACATAAATGAGCGTAACCACCAACGACGAAAAGATCGAATTGAAGTTGTAGCAAGCATGAATAAATTCCTAAATATTTTTTAATATTTGTAATAGGGTGTCATAGAAAAACGAACAATTTTGGTTCTCTAAAATCAATATTCTTATGAATTCTATCAATCAGTAAACCATGAAAGCCCTTGAATTTAGGGCTGTAAGATACATTTTTAGATTCTTTTTTTATCGTGACGCATTTGAATCATGATAAAAAAAGAACCCTGATCTTCTAGAAATTCTTAGGATATAATTTGCATGGTTTTTGGAGGAAGTCAACAAATTTTATTTCTAAAAGTCAGGGCCAAGAGCAGAAACTATTAAACTATCAACTTAAAAGCATGACGATTTTGCGTCATATAAAAAGGATTTTAAAAGCACATTCAAAAAAATAATTTCAAAAATATCGCTTTTATTTCAATGCAGAAGCAATTTCTTTTGCTTGCGCTTCAATACTCATCAAACCATTACCAGAGAGATACCACAGAGTAGGATCTAGATAGACCACTTCGATCTCTTCACCTGCGCCATTGGTGACCTTTGATGTTACTTCTGCTTTAAACGTATCTAACACCATCGGCGTTTGGCCAATTGCAGCGCTTCTATCAATGATAAAAATCACATCGGGTTTAACCGTTTCAAGGTATTCAACATCTGCAGCCTGACGATCTTCTTTAGGAGATGTCTCTGCATTTTTAACGCCTAAGAATTGATGAATAAACTTGGCTGAACCACTTGTGGGGGTTGCGCCATATTTTCCATCATTGTGAATCACGACTAAAGCATTCTTCTCGCTTTTTGCGATCTCGGCTTTAATGCCCGCTAATGTGGTATTTAAAGCATTTAATGAGGCATTTGCTTCAGTCTCAGCATCCACTAATTTTGCAAGTTCAAGTATATTTTGACTCACAGACGCATAGTAATCATCGGGGTTTGCCGTAAAGTTTAAAACAGGCGCATATTGACTCAACTCTTCAACTCGCCCACCTAATCTTGGCGAAATAACAATAAATGCCGGCTTAATCTCTGTCAATAAATCAAGATTAGGTGCTTTCATACCACCACTATCTTGCATATTCGTTTGATCTATCTGACCTAGATATTGTGGCAAGTTAGTCACAGGTAACGCCAGAATCGCATCGGTTTTATCGAGGGCTTTTAAGGTATCAACCGCTCCAAAATCCATCACAACGCCTTTTGCCGCTTCTGTTGGATTGGCAAGCGATAAACTCATCATCAAAGGGAGGGCTAAAAGGCTGCGTTTTAATAAAGTCTTCATCTACATCTCTCTTTTCATTCAAAGGGGCTTTTGATCAATTTGATAAAATCAATATCGGTTGCCAGTTCGGCATATTGATCTACTTAAATTTGGTTTTAGATAGATTTAGCACTATCTATCTAAAAGGGAGCTGTTCTCTTAAATTCAAGAACCTTTTTCTCAACTAATTCTTAATTGCTGTTGAGAATCATTATTATTAGATAGTTAATTGCATTTGTCTACTTTTTTTATAATATTTTTTTATCGGTTTATTTATCCCTAAAATATCAATGCCTTACCT
>DXHP01000142.1 GCA_019113305.1 Candidatus Ignatzschineria merdigallinarum
GTTTATCTAACATCGTAAGGAGCTCTTCTGCTTCGGCATAATTGAGTTTCATGACTTCTGTCGTCAACTTCCCTTTCTCTAAACGTTGAAAATCTTTATGATTCGTTAAGAAAATCACGTTATGCTTCTCAACTTTCTGTAAATTGGTATAGAGCAAAATAATCTCTAAGATTTCATCGAACGTCATCTCCACAAGATTTAAAGTAATCTTTTGTTCAACAGATGGCGGCACAACGATATTTCGCCCACTTTCTGCCGCTAACAGACTCATTAAGTAGGTCAAACTTACATCATGAAATGAGAGACTCATCGTTTCCATCGTATCGCGATTTGAAGCAGATTTATTATTCTCAAGATGATGGGATAATGAGAATCTTGAGTCTAGAACAATCTGATTCTGCGCTCCCATTACCGGCACCACCAACATCAACAAGCAAAACATAAGCCCTAGTATTTTCATATATTGCTGACGTTGACTATCATTTATGACGTACCTTAAAATGATCTCTCCTCTCATCATTCACTTCCCATTCGTCCTTCCAAACAACGATATAATTATTTGCCATTTCCACCACATGCGTATCCGTTAAACTCAAGGAATTCCAATGCGACTTCCCTTGTTTCAAGATGGCAAAAGAGCGCGAACCGCGTAGCACAATCCCTAGCAATAACATCTCTTGATAGCGTTCACCGATATACCAATAATGTAGATCTCTATGATCTGATAAAACCGTGTCTAATCTCTTTTCGCTCAGGGCCATTTCTGTAGGTAAAAACAATTGTTGAAGACTCATCAAATCCCGATCACTATTGACAAAACCTTGATCTACTTGCTCCCGCCGACGTTCAAATAACGGCATATAACGTTGAATAGCCTGTAAAGAACTCGGATATTGATGTAATTCACCATTTCCTTCTTTCGCAGAAATCATCTGATAAAGTTGATGTAATGATTCTAGATCATAAAACTGCAACAACAGCTGATATTCCTGCAAGGAACAGAGATTACTACCTTCGCGGATCTGCATATTTTTTACATAAAAAAGCAGAGAATCTTGAAGTAACGATTGCTCTATTGACTCTAAAAACACCAACACATTAGCTGTATTCGTACAGACCCACAGCTCTAATTCCAATAAAGGAATCTGCACTGACGAGGTCGTATTTTCTGAGCTTTGCGATCTTAAATATCCTAATACATCTCCCTGAGAAATCATCTCTAAACGAGGAATGAGGCTTTCCATTGTATGACTCCCGACATGTTGCTGGGAACGTTTTGATCTTCGAGATGTTTGATTCAGTGTCATCAATCTTTTATAAGGCTTTAAACTCAAAATCGTCATATCTTCTGAAAAGGCTAAAGACTCTACTCGTTGAATCAATGCTGACTCAGACAAGCCATCTTGATCATGATTAATCAATAATCCATCGTTAAAAACTTCTTGAACAAAGTCAGAATCAATAAACTGCTGATAATCATGGATATCAGATCTCATCTCTTGAGTTTGCTGCATTAATCTGGCGATATCCTGATCATATTCCTTTAATAAATCGTCTCCCAAAAAATAACGCCATAGAAAGAGCACTAACAATAGTATTAACGGTATCATCAAGAGCAGAAGTAGACGGCGAGAAATAGCACTTAACTGAAGATAATCTTCTCGGCGATAATCCTGAAAATCTCGCATCAAAAAAAATTTCAACTCTTGAAATGCTGCTCGCCATGGAGAGTTACATTGAGAGTTGTTTTTAGCATTCTTCATCATCGTCAATCTTTAAAAAGCATGTTTATTGTGTTCAAAGAAACTAGCTTTAGTTGAAAAGGCCGACGATTCATCGAACCCTCATCATCTAACAATGTCACTGATGCATACCAATTATTCATCTTGAAATAATTTTCTAATTGGAATAGTTTCTCAAAATTAGAAGCGACCCCATCAATAGAGAATTTTGAGTCATTACTAGATTTCTGAAAACTCTTAAAGTGAATATTGATGGCGATCTCTTGTGGAATCCCTCTTAAAAGTCGTAAAACAGAAGCGCTATTTCCCTCAACTTCTCGAATCCACTCATACTGAAATGCTGTGATAAACGACTGGCTCTGTTGCCGTAAAGTCTGTAATGCTCTCGATTCTTCTCGAAATGCTTGCTGATACTGCCTTAACGCTTGTTGCTGCTGATGAGATTGCCAAAGATCCCACCCAACAACTGCCGATGTTACGAATATAATTATCAGAGCAAAAACTAAAAACTCTCTTTTTATAATCGACTTCGATAATCGTTTCTTCAACGGTTTTGACAATAATGATTGCGACAAATTTCGTACGGATGACGTTCGTAATCTAAGAAATCTTATCATCGTTAAAATACTAGAAACCACGATATTTCGTAAAAACCGAAACCTCCCTTTTTTCATCCGAGAAGTTGATTTAGCTGATTTTTCCGGCAATTCTTCAATCGTAAATTCCATACCTCATGCTCCTGACATCATCTTTCTTTCCATCTACAAAGAATCTCTTCGATAAAAAAATAGTGTCCTTTCGACTTAAAAAAGTGATTTAAACTATTGGTACACGATAGATAAAAGCAGAATTGATTCTCCCCAGCTAAGAATCAATTCTGACAGAACACTTTATCGCGATAATTTAAAATCGATTTCACTATATTTAATGCGACTAAAAACAGATTCTACAATCCCTCCATCAAACCAAGGAAACAAGATAGTGGACAATCACTCTTTCAGGGAATTTCAGGCAGACATAAAAAAAGAGCGCTAACCAGCGCCCTCTTCTTATATCATTTATCGCAATCTACTTTCACGATTTCACTGTTACTTTTGATCAATAATATAAAGATCTTTTGTATAGTAATAACCCAGCTGATTCTTGCCATTATATCCGCCCACATGCGGTTTAACTAAGCGCAAATTGGCATAATAATAGATCGGCATAACCACAGAATCGGCATCTAACTTCTCTTCTGCTAATTGATAGAATTTCGCCCGCTCAGCATCATCTTTTGCCGTTAATGTTTGTGCCATCATTTCATCAAATTCTGCACTCTTATAATGCACTGTATTCACACTACTATCGCCGATCATCATATTTAAGAAACTCGAAGGCTCATTATAGTCCGCACACCAAGAAGCACGAACAACGTCATAATCCCCTTGTCTTCGGCTATCGGCATACGTTTTCCACTCTCGATTATCGAGCGTCATTTCAATACCGGCATTTTGCTTTAAGAGCGATGCAGCCGCAATCGCCATCTTTTTATGAAGATCTGACGTATTATAAAGTAACTTGATTTTTAGCGGATTACTCTCATCATATCCCGCTTCTTTTAATAACGCTTTTGCCTTTACACTTCGCTCTTTCATCGGCGTATTGAACCATTCTGGGATCGTTAATGCTTCTAAGCCAGAAATATATGGCGGTGTAAAACTATATGCCGGCAAATCACCTTGTGCTTTTACCTTATTGGTTAAAATATCTTGATCAAGCGCGAGTTTCAACGCTTCACGCACACGGATATCCGTAAATGGCGCCCGACTATTATTAATGCCGTAATAATAGGTACAGAGATACGGACTGACTTTAATCTCCTCAGGAATCTCTTTTTGTAACTTCTTAAAAAGATCAATCGGCACATTTGCTGTAATATCAATTTCACCCGCACGATAACGCTGCGCTTCTGTGATTTCTGAGGTAATCGGTAAAAATGTCACTTCATCGATCACCGTATTGTCATTGTCCCAATAATCGGTATTTCGCTCTAATAAAATATACTCATTCACTTGCCAATTTTTCAGTTGATACGCACCATTTCCCACAAACTTACCGGGATTCGTCCACTGATCACCATATTGCTCAATAATCTTTTGCGGCACTGGTGCCATTGCCGTATGGGCTAATAACTTAGGAAGATAAGGTACTGCAGTAGAGAGCGTAATCTCAATCGTATGATCATCTAATGCTTTTACGCCAAGCTCGTCCGCTGGCAGATCGCCGGCAATAATCTCATCAACATTGATAAAATGCGCATATTGCAAATAACTAGCATACGGTGAACCTGTATTTGGATCGACCAGACGCTTCCAAGCGTAGATAAAATCATGCGCCGTCAGAGGATCACCATTGGACCATTTGAGATCAGGTTTGATCTGAAAACGCCAAGTAATGAAATCATCGCTTTCCCAAGATTTAGCAACTCGCGCTTCCATTTCTCCATCGACATTAATAATCACCAATCCTTCAAAAAGATCACGAGAGAGATGTGATTCTGCAACACCTTCAATTTTATGCGGATCGAGAGATTGCGGCTCGGTACCGTTATTACGGACTAATGTTTGTTTCTCAGCAAGCGTAACACCCTCTGGCACCATTGCTGAAAAAACAGGTGACATCGCAAAAATTGTCGCCAACATTGTGGGTATAATCATCTTTTTATTGGATAACTTGACCATTTTATCTCCGTTTACATTCTTAGTGAATGTCGTTATTGTTCATTTCTGTAGAAGATCAGAAGATAATTAACGGTATTCTCCGAAATAATGCCTTTCTCAAGAAAGAATAAAGATGCATTCATCATGAATATCGTATTCCTTAAAATATGAAATCATATTTTTATCTATCGGATAAAAAAGCAGCTTCTCATAAGCTGCTTTTATTCTTCTGACAATCTTGTTTAGATGAAGTCTGATATTAACTGAAAAGAAACCCTATCGTAAAGAATATTCACTAGACAAACTGGTTCACTTTTTGATTCAATATCAGCACTCTATCTTATGATTACTTTATTCCATTACCATTAATGCTCAATGATATAGAGATCTTTCGTCACCGCGTAACCCATTGGGTTTTTAATGCTATAACCACCCACATAAGGTTTCACTAAACGCGGGCTCACATAGTAATAGATTGGTACAATTGCGCTCTCTTCATCCATAATGCGTTCTGCATCTTGATACGCTTTAATGCGATCTGCTTCTGTTTCGCCCGTAATGCTATTACGCATCGCTTGGTCAAAGTTTTCGCTCTTATAGTGCGCCGTATTATTACTACTCGTTGAAAGCATAATATTTAAGAACGTTGATGGTTCGTTATAATCCGCGCACCAGCCTGCTCT
>DXHP01000143.1 GCA_019113305.1 Candidatus Ignatzschineria merdigallinarum
TCCACATCTTTCAGTGTCTGTCTACGCACATATTCTGTCGGCACTTTATCACTATGAATTTTTGAAACCTCAATGTAATAACCATGAACACGATTGTAACCAACTTTAAGTGTGGGAATCGATAAACGTTCACGTTCGCTAGTTTCAAGGTTGAGGAGGAATTGATCGCCTTTAGTGCTGAGTTCAATCAATTCATCAAGATTCTGATCATAACCTGTTTTAATCACTCCGCCATCACGAATGAGAAGCGGTGGTTCATCCACGATTGCTGTTTCTAAAAGTGTGCAGAGTTCTGCTTGTGGTTGTAACCATTCAAGCCAAATAGGATTAATCGCCGTGAGTTTTTTGTTGCTGCTAATCTCGGCAACGATTTCTGGGGTGTTTTGTAAGATTTTACGCAGCTGCGTGAGATCTCGTGGGCGCGCTGTTTTTAAGACGATTCTTGTGACTAAACGTTCAAGGTCGCCGATATTTTGCAGTGCTTCACGAATCTTAGTATGTGCTGTTTTCGCTTCGAGCGATTCTATTAAGTCTAAACGTTCATTTAAAGTGCCGTGATCACGAAGTGGGCGATTGAGCCATCTTGAAAGCAAGCGAGAACCCATCGGCGTTTGGCATTCATCTAATAGATCACGAACGGTATTATCCGTTTCGCCGTAAAGTGTGCGCTCAATCTCTAAGTTTCGGCGCGTTGTCATATCCAGAATCACGGCGTCATCAATGGATTCAAGCGTAATGTGATTGATATAACTGAGTGGATCTTTCTGTGTTTCTTTGACATAAGTGAGCAGGGCGCCGGCAACATGAATCCCTAAGTGATCTTGTTCCAGTGAGAAACCTTGTAAACTTTGTGTTTTAAAATGCTCACATAACAGTGTGTAGTTACGAGGTTGATCAAAGTGCCAATCAGGAAATGGTGTGAAATGGCAAAGATGACGAATTTTCCCCGGCACTTTAAGTGATTCACTATGCACGATCTCAGAGGGTTTAATACGTAACAATTCTGCCGTCATCGCTTCTTCAGAAAGTGGCGGCATTAGTGAGAATTCCGCTCCGGCAAGATTGATCCAAGCGATTAACCACTTCTCTTCTATCTGAAATAGTGCTGCTGTGATGCTGTCATTTTTTGCATCTAAGAGATAATCATCTGTTAATGTTCCCGGCGTTAAGATTCGAACAACATCTCGTTCTACAGGACCTTTGCCGGTCACTTCGCCCACTTGCTCACAAATGGCGACGGATTCGCCTTGTTTCAGAAGGCGCGCTAAATAACTTTCAGAAGAGTGATGCGGAATTCCCGCCATCGGAATCGGTGCGCCGGCAGAATTTCCTCGCTGCGTTAAAGTGATATCAAGGAGTTTTGCCGCTTTTTTGGCATCATCATAAAAGAGCTCGTAGAAGTCGCCAAGGCGGTAAAAGAGGAGCATATTAGGATAGCGATCCTTGATTTCCCAATATTGTTGCATCATCGGTGTATGTGCTCTGTGGTCTTTCGTTGTCTCTGTCATTCGTTATTTGCTTCTTTTTACTATTAAATTTCTGAAAATATCGTGTAAAATAGGGAATTCTATTTTTGGTCTTTTATACCATACATTCTTAGAAGGAGAATCATGGAAGTATTTTTGGGATCCCTTGTGGATCCATCAGTTTGGATATCGCTCGTTATACTTCTTTTATTAGAAGTTATTTTAGGGATCGATAACCTCATCTTTATCGCAATTCTTGCCAATAAACTTCCACCGAAACAACGCAGCAAAGCACGTGTTGTGGGTCTTTCCTTAGCATTAGTCATGCGAATTGGGCTGTTATCAATTATGACATGGTTGATCACTTTAACGGATCCTATTTACGCAGATCCTAATGAATATGCGACTTTCTCCTTTAATAACGTGCTGAAATTCTTCGGTAGCTTCTCCTACAGAGACATTATAATGATTCTCGGGGGCTTTTTCTTGATTCAAAAAGCCACAAGAGAACTTCATGAGCGCATTGAAGGGGAAGTTGATTTTAATAATCGTTCCAAATCTTATGCGAAGTTTTGGCCGATCGTCGCCCAGATCATTGTGTTAGATGCGGTATTCTCATTTGATGCGGTGATTACGGCAACGAGTATCGCTGATTATCTTTGGGTAATGATTTTAGCGGTCACCATTTCGATGGGAATGATGATTTTTGCGGCAAAAGCGTTAACTATTTTCGTTCATAAGCATCCTACGATTGTGGTGCTTTGTTTAAGTTTCCTACTGATGATTGGTTTAACGCTTGTCGTGGAAGGTTTTGGTTTTGAAATTCCGAAAGGCTATATCTATGCGGCGATCGGTTTCTCACTCTTTATCGAGATTATGAATCAGTGGATTAATCGTAAACAAGAAAATGTCTATAACCAATATTCTCGCCGTGAAAGAACCGCTAATATGGTGCTTCGTATGCTCGGTAATCAGCCAGATGAGTCTGATGAAGAAGATAGCGAAGAGAAGAAAGATGAAGAAGAACCGATTCTCTTTGGCGAAGATGAGCGTAACATGGTGAGTGGTGTTTTAACCTTGGGTGAACGAACGATTCGCTCGATCATGACGCCGAGAAACGAGATCTCATGGATTAATCAGCACGATAGTAAAGAGAAGCTCCTTGAAAGCTTAGAGGAGAATCCCCATAATCAGTTTCCGATATGTGATGGCGCGCTCGATAACGTAAAAGGAGTGGCAAGATCGAAGGATATCGTGATGGATCTGATTGAATTTGGTGAGATTCAAGAGCGAAGTATTAAACCGGTGATCTTCTCGCATCGTTCGACCAGTGTTTTGAAAATGATGGATATTTTCCGTGATAGTAAAGCACACTTAGTGGTTGTAACAGATGACTTTGGTGGCGTTCAGGGCGTGATCACATTACTAGATGTCTTTGAGGCAATTGCAGGTGAATTCCCGGATGAAGATGAAGGGCTCTCGGTGGAGAAAATTTCAGATGATGAGTGGAATATTGATGCCGGATGCGACCTTTTATTAGTGGAACAAACACTGAATATTCGCGGTCTTGTAGATGAAGATGGTGATTATAGCTCGCTTGGTGGGTTGATGGTTGATCAGTTTGATAGCCTGCCTGAAAAGGGCGATTCCTTAGATATCGAGGGTTTCCGTTTCATCGTGATGGATGTGGATGATAAACGCATTTTGATGGTGAACGTGAAAAGACTTGAAGAGATTGCTGAACATAGTGAGGAACATAATGATTAATAGTAAAGACAAAACCGTAGATCTTTTAGACCGTTTTATCTTTGATAAGCTCCCGATTCGTGGTGAGCGCGTGTTATTAGAACATACATGGCGCGAGCATTTAGTGCGCCGCAATTATCCTAAAAATGTTGAAAAACTATTAGGGGAATTAATTGCAACAACGGCGTTATTAGGCGCAACCATTAAGATTGAAGGGCGCTTAACCGTGCAAATTCAAGGCAATGGACCGGTGAGTTTGTTAGTGGTACAGGTGAATCATCTTCATGGACTTCGAGCGACAGCCAAAATTGATGGCGATGTGGAAGGTTTAACATCGCTCAAAGAACTTTGCGGCGAAGGTCATGTGGTGATTACGATTGATGCGGATCACTTTAAACAGCCGTATCAAGGCGTAATTTCACTTACTGAAGAATCGATTGCTAAAGTGATTGAATATTATTTTGAAACATCAGAACAGTTACCAACAAGATTGTTTTTGGCGACTTCAGATGAAGCCGCCGCTGGCTTAATGATCCAACGTTTGCCGGGAGAAATTCATGATGAAGATCTCTTCAATCGTGCAATTTTGCTGGCAGAAACTGCCACAGAAGAAGAGCTTTTAACGTTGCCTACTTCTGAGCTTTTGTATCGTTTATATGAAACAGATGAAGATTTAGCGGTTCGAATTTTTGAACCTGATGAATATCATTTTGAATGCAACTGCTCAAAAGAGCGTTCGCTCACAATGCTCTATCATCTTGGAGAGTCAGAACTTCGTGAAATCTTAAATGAGCAAGATGGTTCTGTGTTTGTGGATTGTGAGTTCTGTGGCAAACGTTACCTCTTTAGCGAAAATGATGTGGATTTTTCACTCTGTACGCCAGAAGAGCAAGCACAACTTGATGCGTAACAACTTATAATATGGAAGGAGCGTTCTGTGATAAAAGTCATGGAACGCTTTTTTGCTCACTCATTCTGCGTTACGTTAGAACGTGCGAGCAAAGATAGAGGGAATAAGAATGGATCAGCAGTTTGAAGTGCCAGTAAAACCTTATCGTGAAAAAGATCGTATTAGTATTGCGATTTCAGGTGCATCTGGTGCGCAGTATGCACTTCGTTTAATTGAGGTTCTAGTGCGCCGTGGTTATCCGGTCAATGTGCTCTTAACGAGTGCGGCATTAATGGTTTTAGCATTAGAGATGGAGATTCATTTAGGAAACTCTATTCATGAGCAGAAGAAACGTTTAATGACCCGCTTTGCCATTGAAGATGAAGATCTCCTTAATATCTATAGTGAGAAGGATTGGACGGCGCCGCTTGCTTCAGGTTCTAATACATCAAAAGCAATGGTGATCTGTCCCTGTTCGATGGGAATGCTCGCCGCTGTGGCAACAGGACAATCGAATAACTTGATTGAGCGTGCGGCAGATGTGATGATTAAAGAGCGTAAACATTTAATGTTAGTCGTGCGTGAAGCGCCATTTAATCAAATTCATTTAGAAAATATGCTCATGCTGAGCAAGATGAATGTGCAAATTATGCCGGCAAATCCTGGATTTTATCATCAGCCTCAAACGGTAGAAGATATTATCGATTTTATGGTGGCAAGAATTTTAGATCAGCTCAATGTGCCGCATGATTTGATGCAACCTTGGGGTGATAAAGCTGTTTCAAAATCATAAGCTGTGGCGAATCATGACAGACCTTATTAAGCCGAAGTCGCGCTAGTAGGGATCAAAAAATATAAAGATCATGTGTGTTTTTAAGAAGAACCTCAAAGTTTTCCAAAATGACTAAAAGCAACATGAGAACTTCAATCACAAATAGTAGGAAAAAGATGAGTCAGATGAATCAAGAGAACACGATGAAATACCGTGTACGATTTACCGGCGAAATGCTCCCAGGATTTACTCAAGAATCCGCCATTTTAAGTGTGGCAAAAGCTTATGGTGTCCCGCCGGAAGATATTGCAAAATGGTTTACGCCGGAAGGGGTCACGCTTCGAGAAGCCGCCTCTGAGTCGGAGATTACAGGATTAGAAGGCTTTTTTAATCAGCATGGTTTAAAGCTGTCAGTTGTGAAAATTGAATCATCCGCAGCATCACTTCCAATGGTTGATGCAGCTACAGATCGACAAGAGCAAGATCATGACGTTGATCATCGCAGTGAACACTCGCAACAAGATGGGAGTTTTCAACAGGCATCGCAGGACTCACAAGAGTCAGATTTGGACAATGCACGAAAAGAGATCTCATTAGAAGAGTTGCAACAGACACTTTCTCAACTGAAAGTGATGTTATTGCCTAAAGATCTAGAAGGATTTACACCGGCAGGATTAGGGAAGCGATTTGGTGCGTACTTAATCGATTTCTTGTTGTTTGTGATTCTCTTTCAATTGATTTTAACGAATATATTAGCGAATTTAGGGTTAGTGAATTTAGATTTTGTTCAAGAGTATATTACGCTCTTTAATGAATCTGGTGGTTCATTGGAACAGATGTTGGCAAGTCCTGATATTGAAGCATTATCAATGCAGATTTTAAGCTCGGTAGGTCCGTGGTATGTGGGATTATATTTCCTCTATTTTGCGCTGCAAGAACGATATTACGGTGCAACAATTGGGAAACGCTTATTTAAAATACGCATTTTTAGCCTTCGTACAGGCAAAAATCTGACGTGGAATAGCATCGCTGTAAGAACGATCCTCTTTTTCATGGGCTTGCAGTTTTTAACATCGATTCCGCTTGTTGGCGTGTTTCTTTTTCTAGGAACGGTCCTTTGGGCAATCCGTGATCCGCTTTATCGCCGGACACTTTATGATATGGTTGCCGGAACAGTTGTGGGTTCAGTGCCATCTGATAAATAATCCGTGTCAGATGCGGTAAAAATATTTAAAATAGGGTAATATTTAGAAGTCTCGCTCATTCGCTTTTGTGATCGGGCACAGGCAGCCACTATTTCTCATGTTTAAAAGTTAGGAAAACAGAACGATTATGGTCATTGTATATATCTTAATTGGCATTCTTTTAATCGCTGCGGCGGTTTATTGGGTGCGCCTTGAGCGAAAAAAGGCTGAGGATAATGTGACAGATAAAGTAGAACCGGATTTAAACGGGCTCTTTAGTGAAACATCAGGTACTGAACAACTTGAAGATGCGCAAAATAAGGCTTCTGAAAGTGTGAAAGCGATTGATCATGATGATCTCTCTTATCGTCCAAAACAGGAAGAAAAACCGTTAGAAACAGCGCCACTATTTGCAGAAATGCAAGAGGAGTTAGTGATGGAAGAGCTTCTACCAGAAGCAGAAGAGAAGCCTGCGGGGTTTTTCCAAAAGTTATCAGGACTGTTTCGTGGTAAACGTGCCGATATGGCGATTTATAGTGATGATGGAAACTTAATGCGCCCGGCATCTGTTGAAACCGTCGCGCTTATTTTAAGTGCGGCACCCGATCAGCCTTATACTTTTAAAGAGATTTTAACTGTTGCGCATGAATTGGATCTTCGCGTTGAGAATGGTGGTTTTATTCAGCTTTTAACGACGACACATTATGGTGATGAGCCGATGTATTCGATCGGGCATCTGCTTGGCGATGGAACCTTTGATGAAAATTTAGTGCGTTATCATTTAGATGATACAACGCCGGGATTAATCTTCTTCTCAAAAATTCCGGGACCAGATCCTGATATCAGTACGATCGAGCAACTTTTAGCGGGGATTCACCACTTTAGTTCGGCACTGGGTGGAAAAATTTTAGATACACATCAGCGCGTCATGAGTAAAGATGATTTAATTGAACTTTTTCATAATATCAATAAGCTCGATAATGAAGAGTGGGAGCGCGCTTATGAAGCTTATGAAACCCGTAATCGCGAATAAAAGATCGGATAAATCACGCGATTATTGACGCAATGATTGAAGTATCTATTAACAGAGCTTTAGTGAGAAAAGTGCTATGATTCAATAGCACTTTTTTTATGTTTTAAAATCCACAGAGGAAAACGCGTGAGTAACTCCATTAAAGAACGTATGGCATTTTTAACAACTGAGATTAATCGGTTGAACTATAATTATCATGTCCTTGATGAAACGCTCATTCCGGATCATGAGTTTGATAAGCTTTTTCATGAACTCAAAGATTTAGAAAATGCTCATCCTGAATGGAAAGATCTGAATAGTCCCACTGAAAAAGTGGGCGGAAAAGTCTTATCTGGATTTACTGAAGTTCGTCATGAGCGCCCGATGCTATCGCTAGATAATGCTTTTAATGAAGACGACTTGGGAAGCTTTCATAATCGTATTTTAGAGCGTTTAGGCGGCACTATTACGCAAGTCGACTATTATGCGGAGCCAAAACTTGATGGTTTAGCGGTGAGTATACTCTATGAAAATGGGGTTTTAACGCAGGCAGCAACTCGTGGTGATGGCGTTGTGGGCGAAGAGATTACCGAAAATGTGCGCACAATTCGCAGCCTCCCACATCAATTGCAAGGGAATTTTCCTGCACGTTTAGAAGTGCGTGGTGAAGTCTTTATGCGTAAATCGGTCTTTGAAAAGATTAATGAGCGTCAACTTAAGCGTGGGCAGAAGCCATTTGCCAATCCACGAAATGCGGCTGCTGGCTCGATTCGTCAGCTCGATTCTAAGATCGCGGCAGAGCGAGAGCTTAGTTTTTATTGTTATGGTGTGGGGCTTTATGAAGCACTTCCTGTGGAGATTACGAGCCATAGCGCATGGCTTGAATATGTCAATACACTGGGCATTCCTGTATCGCCGCTTAATGAAAAGATTAGTGATTTTAAAGACTTAATTCACTATTACCAAAAGATCGAAAATGCGCGAGATTCTCTCCCATTTGAAATCGATGGAGTTGTGATTAAGGTAGATGATTTACTACTGCAAGAGCGCCTGGGTTTCGTCTCTCGTTCACCTCGTTTTGCGATTGCCGTGAAGTTTCCGGCAATGGAAGCGAGAACACGTCTGTTAGATGTAGACTTTCAGGTGGGAAGAACAGGGGCAATTACGCCGGTGGCAAGATTAGAGCCAGTGGAAGTTGGTGGCGTTGTAGTATCGAATGCGACGCTCCATAATCAAGACGAAATTGCGCGTTTAGGCGTGATGATTGGCGATGAAGTGATGATTCATCGTGCTGGTGATGTGATTCCCAAAGTGATTCGTGTTGTCGTGGAAAATCGCGATAAAGCATCTGTTAGAGAGATTGTTTTCCCAACGCATTGTCCTATTTGTGATTCGCCGATTATTCGTCTTGAAGGAGAAGCGATCGCGCGTTGTAGTGGCGGCTTGACTTGTGATGCGCAGAAGCTTGAAGGGTTGAAACATTTCGTTTCTCGTACGGCAATGAATATTGATGGCGTGGGTGGTCGTTGGTTAGAAGTTCTGCTTAAAGAGAAAGTGATCGATTCTATCGCCGATCTTTACCATTTAGAGAAAAGTCGTTTACTTGAATTGCCGAGAATGGGCGAAAAATCTGCGGAAAAGATGTTAACGAGTATTGAAGGCTCTAAAGCGCCAGCATTTGCAAACTTCATCTACGCACTCGGTATTCGTGAAGTAGGCGAAGCAACGGCAAGAACGCTTGCGAGTCATTTTGATACGTTAGATGATTTGATGAATACCGATGAAACGGTATTGATGCAACTGGAAGATATCGGACCGATTGTGGCGCAGCGTATTGTAGAGTTTTTTGCATTAGAACATCATCGGGAGCTTATCGCCGCATTGATTAATGCCGGCATCGAGATTCAATATCCGGCAAAAGTGGATGCTGAAAATAGTGACGCGTTGCCGTTATTGGGGGAAACCTGGGTGATTACCGGCACATTATCCAAGTATGATCGCAATGAAGCGAAAGATAAATTAATGGCATTAGGCGCGAAAGTGACGGGATCGGTCTCTAAATCCACAACTCGATTACTCGCCGGCGAAAAAGCCGGTAGTAAATTAGCGCAAGCAGAAAAACATGGTGTTACCGTTGTGAGCGAAGAAGAATTTTTAGCGTTGTTGGGCGAAACCTTGTAGTTTTTGTGAATAATGTTCAGAGAAATGATGTTAGGACGAGCCGAATGATAGATGACTTTAAAAACACCCAGACATTGAACGATAAAAATGACGATGGAATGAGATCTGAAGCGGGAATTGAGGTACCATACGGATTGAGGGAGATTCAAGCGGTTGCGGTGATGGAAGGGTGTTTCCCAGAGAAATTTGGGATTCCTCGGCAAGCTGGGATTGCTAAATCGGCTCGCGGTACTATTCGTCTATTAGCACCATTTAATCATGAGAATTATCTA
>DXHP01000144.1 GCA_019113305.1 Candidatus Ignatzschineria merdigallinarum
AAGCGATTTGAGAATATCGAAGCTTTAAAAACACAAATTTTAGCAGATGCAGAAGCTTCGAGAGATTATTTCAATATTCAGAAGTAGGATATGAACGTGAGTAAAGTAACTAAAAATGAAGAAAAAAATGATCACGTATATCGTGATACATTAAATTTACCAGAAACAGAATTCCCAATGAGAGGGAATCTTCCAAAACGTGAACCTGATTTTATAGAATATTGGGATAACATAGATCTTTATCACAAACAGCGTGAAATTTTTGAAGGTAAACCAAAATTTATTCTTCACGATGGACCTCCATATGCCAATGGTGCAATTCATTTAGGCCATGCTGTGAATAAAGTTTTAAAAGATATTATTGTGAAATCCCGTGGGCAACTAGGATTTGATTCTCCTTATGTTGCGGGTTGGGATTGTCACGGTTTACCGATTGAGCTTGTTGTTGAAAAAACTTATGGAAAGGTCGGCGATAAATTAACGCCTGCTGAATTTAGAGCAAAATGCCGTGAATTTGCCGGTACGCAAATTGATATTCAAGCTGCTGGATTTAAACGTTTAGGGGTTCTCTCATACGAAGAAAAACCTTATTTGACGATGAATCAGGATACGGAAGCAGATATCGTTCTTTCATTAAAAGAGATCGTTGCAAAAGGGCATTTAGAAAAAGGTGCTCGTCCTGTTAACTGGTGTTTAGATTGTGGTTCTTCTTTAGCTGAAGCTGAAGTTGAATATCAAGATAAGAATTCTTTAAGTATTGATGTAGCGTTCCCTGTTGTTGATACCGCTGATTTAGCCAAACGTATTAATCATGATGTTGCAGATAATGCGGCGGTTGTTATTTGGACAACTACACCATGGACTCTTCCTGGAAACGCGGCAGTATCGGCACATGCTGATTTTATCTATGTTTTAGTCGATAAAGATGGGCAGCAGTTATTGTTAGCTAAAGATTTAGTAGAAGCGCTCGAAAAAAGCTGGAAATGCGAATTACCGGTGCTTGCTGAGTTTGAAGGGAAAGTCCTAGAGCATCTACAAGTGAAGCATCCAATTGATGTAGATAAAGTTGTCCCTGTCATTTTGGGTGACCACGTGACGTTAGATGCCGGAACAGGATTTGTTCATACAGCACCGGCACATGGTGAAGAAGACTATGCGGTAGCCCTTCAGTATGGTATCGAGTTTGAAAATCCAGTCTTAGGGGATGGTACCTACAGCGATTCAACGCCAGTATTTGCGGGTAAGAATATTAAAGATAATGAAGCAAATATGGTGGCTTACCTTGAAGAGCGCGGTATTTTGCTTAATAAAACCAAAATCAGCCATAGCTATGCACATTGTTGGAGACATAAAACCCCAACGATTTATCGTGCAACGCCACAATGGGTTATCAGTATGGATAAGCAAGGTTTGCGTCAAGAAGTCTTAAATGAAATTGACCAAGTTCAGTTTATTCCTTCATGGGGACGTGAGCGTCTTTATAACATGATCGAAGGTCGTGGCGACTGGTGTATTTCTCGCCAACGTTACTGGGGTGTGCCAATTCCTTTCTTTTTAAATAAAGAGACAGGAGATCTTCATCCAGAAACCGATGCATTAATGCAAGAAGTTTCGGATCGTATTCGTAAAGATGGTTTAGAAGCTTGGTTCGGTGCAACAGTAGAGGACTTTATTAAAGATCCTGCTGAAGCGGCACTTTATCAGAAGAATACAGATACGTTGGATGTTTGGTTTGACTCAGGAACAACGCATTTTAGTGTTCTTGCACGTCGTCCAGAATTAGCATATCCCGCAGATCTCTATTTAGAAGGTTCGGATCAGCATCGTGGTTGGTTTAACTCTTCGATTATTACATCTGTTGCGATTAATGGCATCGCACCTTATAAAGCACTTTTAACACATGGTTTTACGGTTGATGCAAAAGGTCGTAAGATGTCTAAATCGCTCGGCAATGGTGTTGAGCCGGCAGATGTGATTAATAAAATGGGTGCAGATGTTCTGCGTCTTTGGGTTTCTTCAACAGATTATCGTGGGGAAATTCCGGTATCTGATGAAATTTTGAAACGTACTTCTGAAACCTATCGCCGCATTCGTAATACTGTTCGTTTCTTATTAGCGAACACCAACGAGTTTGATTTAGCGAAAAATGGGGTTTCATTTGATGAAATGTTACCGCTTGATCGTTGGATTGTCGCGCGTGCGCTTGAGATTCAAGAAGAGATTAAAGAAGCTTATTTAGATTATTCGTTCCATAACGTGTATCAAAAATTACAGTACTTCTGTTCAATTGATTTGGGTAGTTTCTATCTGGATATCATTAAAGATCGTCAATACACGGCATCGAAAGATTCATTAGCAAGACGTAGTGCGCAAACAGCGCTTTATCATGTATTAGAAGCGTTAGTTCGTTGGATGGCGCCAATTTTAACCTTTACGGCAGAAGAAGTATGGTTAGCAATGCGTGAGCGTGGTAATGAACGTTTAGAATCTGTGTATTTAACGGAGTTCTATGATGGTTTAGTACCATTAGATGCATCAAGCGCATTTAATACAGCATTTTGGAATAAGCTTTTGGCGGTTCGTGGTGAAGCGGCGAAACAGATTGAGCTACTTCGTGCGGATGGTAAAGTAGGTTCATCGCTACAAACACGTATTACTGTCTATGCAACAGAGGAGCTTTGTAAAGAGCTTTCGATGTTAGAAGATGAGTTACGCTTTGTTTTACTCTCTTCATATGCTGAGGTGAAACCATTTGTTGAACGTGATGATGCGTTAGAGATTCATGAACTCAACGGTGAGAAATTCTCAGTGGCAGTTGATGTGCTATCTGATGAAGAATACAAAAAATGTGTAAGATGTTGGCATCACCGTGAAGAAGTGGGTCATAACCATGAGCACCCTGAACTTTGTGATCGTTGTATTGAAAACGTCACAACTGCCGGTGAAGTTCGTCACTATGCGTAAGGTTATTGCTAACCAAGAGCGACCAGTAAATATGATTTACTGGTCACTTTTTGTGATCATCGGTGTGGTTCTGGATTTTGGGACTAAATCTTTGGCTGAGAATCTTTTGCTATATGGTGAGCCGGTACCTGTTATTTCAGGATTTTTAAATTGGACATTAGCATATAATCCCGGTGCAGCATTTAGCTTCTTGGCAAATCAGTCAGGTTGGCAGCGCTGGTTCTTTATTGGAATTACCGTAATTATCGCGATAGTCCTATTTTTCTGGATTAAACGAACCGAGAAAGTTGAAAGGCTTTTAAGATTTGGTTTAGCATGTGTATTAATTGGCGCGATTGGGAACTTAATCGATCGAGTCTTTTTAGGACACGTGATTGATTTTATTCATGTCTATTATAATGGTCGAAGCTTTCCAATCTTTAATGTCGCCGATATTTTTGTAACCTCCGGTGTTGGGTTTATAATTTTATCGTCATTTACTGAGAAGAAACGAAAGTTAGCTAACAACGAAGCATAATATTAATCTTAGTAGGATATAAAATATGGCAGACGATAAATCAATGCTAGATAAGATTTTAGAGCATAACCGAGAATTCGTTGATGCGAAGGAGTATGACAATCTTTGTACCGATAAGTACCCGAATAAAGAGATTGCGATTCTGACTTGTATGGATGCTCGGATCGTAGAATTATTGCCGAAAGCAATGGGTATTCGTAACGGTGATGCAAAGATTATTAAAAATGCCGGCGCACTGATTAGCCATCCTTGGGGGGCTGTGATGCGCAGTCTTTTAGTGGCGGCGCTGGAGTTTAATGTAAAAGAGATCATGGTTGTGGGTCATACAGATTGTGGCATGCGGGGCTTTGATCCAGAGCATTTACTTGATAAAGCGCGTAAATTCGGCATTACAGATGGCACAATTACGACTTTAAGAAACTCCGGAATTGATCTTGATGGTTGGCTTCGTGGGTTTGATAATGTGGCGGATAGTGTTAGATTTACGGTGGACAAAATTCGTAATCATCCATTAATGCCAGGACGAGTAGTGGTTCATGGCTTGGTGATTCACCCGACAACAGGGAAGTTGCATACGGTGGTGAATGGTTACGTTGAAAATATAAATTTGCTTGATGAAGAGCGTGAAAAATTAGTTGAAGGGAAGTCATGACTAAGAAGATATTTTTAGCAAATCCACGAGGATTTTGTGCGGGTGTTGATCGTGCGATTAGCATTGTTGAGCGCGCATTAGATCTTTTTGGTGCGCCGATCTATGTTCGCCATGAGGTTGTTCATAATAAATATGTTGTGGATACTCTGAAAGATCGCGGCGCGATTTTTGTTGATGAATTAGATGAAGTTCCCGATGGGAAAATTGTCATATTTTCAGCGCATGGTGTTTCAAAAGCGGTTCAAGATGATGCTAAAAATAGAGGATTGGAAGTCTTTGATGCGACTTGTCCTTTAGTTACTAAAGTGCATTTAGAAGTCACGCGCTTCGCCAAAGATGCGATGGATACTGTTTTAATTGGTCATGAAGGTCACCCTGAAGTGATCGGCACGATGGGACAGTTTGATGAGCAATATGGCGGAAAAATCCATCTTATTGAAGATTTAGAAGATGCCGATCAGTTAGTTGTGAAAGACCCAGCAAAACTTGCTTATGTCACGCAAACAACATTGTCATTAGATGATACTTCGCAAATTATTGATCGTCTTCGTGAGCGTTTTCCAGAGATTCAAGGTCCGAAAAAGAGCGATATTTGTTATGCGACACAAAATCGACAAGATGCAGTAAAAACGTTAGCTGAGCAATGTAGCTTAATCTTGGTAGTGGGTTCGAAAAATAGCTCGAATTCTAATCGTCTTCGTGAGCTTGCAGAAAAAGAGGGATCGGTGAGTTTCCTCATAGATCGTGCAACTGACATTGATCCTGCATGGCTCGAGGGTCATACAAATTTAGGTGTTACGGCGGGCGCTTCGGCACCAGATGTTTTAGTGCGTGAAGTGATCAATTACCTGAAAGAGAACGGTTACATTTTAGAAGGAAATATGCCTGGTTGTGAGGAAGATATCGTTTTCCCATTGCCAAAACTATTAAGACCTTCTGAAGAAGCATAATGGATAGTAATACCTTGAATTGCTAAATCAGGATATTCCAACAAGAGAAAAGATACCGAAGTCTGCTAAAGATTTCGGTTTTTTTTATATCTATTTATTTCTCAAATATTTCAGCGTTTAACTGGAAAGGATTATAGAGGTAGTGAAATGTGATGTATCGCTATGAGGTATGTTTGCACTCTTTTATCAACCATGTGCTAGCAGTTGTAATAGTTATTCTTAAATCAAAACGACTATAAAAAAGTGCCGAGATCTTAGTGATATCGACACTTTGAGGGGGTAATTAACGATTGTTAGTTTCTGTTATAGAAATAGCTTAAATGCCGGATTATCGTTTTCATCTTCAAAGCTATAACCGAGCTCATCTAAGAAGGATTGGAAGGAACCATTGCGAATATGTTCTTCAGGAACCTGCATACCGATTAATACTCGACCGTAATCAGAGCCATGATTGCGGTAATGGAAGAGACTAATATTCCATCGACCCGCAAGCGTTGATAAGAATTGTAAGAGAGCACCGGGGCGTTCTGGGAATTCAAATCTAAAAAGGCGTTCATCATTGACATTGGCTTTACCGCCAACCATATGACGAATATGAAGTTTTGCCATCTCATTATCGCTAAGATCAATGACATTGAGCCCATGTTCAGTTAAGCGGTCGATAATATGGGTTTTTTCATCATCGCCCTGAGTTAGCTGTAAGCCGACGAAGATCACCGCTTCCTGCGGATTACTATAACGATAGTTAAATTCGGTAATACTTCTTTTACCAATAATATTGATAAAGTTTTGGAAGCTTCCTGGAGATTCTGGAATTTTTACCGCAATCAATGCTTCATTACGCTCGCCGAGTTCAGTACGTTCAGCAACGTGACGTAATCGATCGAAGTTAATATTCGCGCCACTTAAAATGCCAGCAACATTTTTAAAGCCATGTTGTGGATTTTCTTGAAGATATTTTTTAATGCCGGCAATACTTAATGCGCCAGAAGGCTCACTGAGTGCGCGCGTATTATTGAAGATATCTTTCATTGCCGCACAAAGCTCATCGGTTGAAACGGTAATGATTTCATCCACATATTGTTGGCAAATTTCAAAAGTTTTTTCGCCCACAAGTTTCACGGCAGTGCCATCGGCAAAAGAGCCGACTTGATTGAGTTTAATGCGTTTATTCTCTGCTAATGAAACTTTCATCGATGCTGATTCTTCAGGCTCTACTCCGATGATTTTACAATTTGGGGCGATAAATTTTACATAAGCGGCAACGCCGGCAATGAGTCCGCCGCCACCAACTGGAATAAAGATCGCATCTAAATCGGGCTTCTGATCGAGCATCTCTTTACCGATCGTTCCTTGTCCGGCAATGACGGAAAGATCATCAAATGGATGAACAAAACATTTGCCTTCTGTTTCTGAAAGATGAACCGCATGATCATACGCATCATCAAAAGTATTGCCATGAAGAATGACATTTGCGCCCATTTCTCGGCAAGCATTCACTTTTAAGTCTGGCGCGGAAACTGGCATGACGATGGTCGTATCGAGTTTGAGATAACGGCCACTTAAAGCAACACCTTGTGCATGATTGCCAGCAGAAGCACAAATCACACCGCGTGCGCGTTCTTCTTCAGTTAATTGGAAAATTCGGTTAAATGCGCCTCTAATCTTAAAAGAGAAAATCGGCTGAAGATCTTCACGTTTGAGCCAAATATTGCATTTTAATTGGCGGCTTAAGAGATAGAGATTGTCTAGTTGCGTGTTTTTTGCAACATCATAGACGCGGGCAGATAAGATATCCCGGATTAACGAATTCATGGATGATTGACCTTTGGTTTGTAACAAAATTATTATTCTCAGTAGAACAGAATGCCTGAGCGATTGAGAGTTATCAAGGATTACTTAGAGATAAAGCTGTGCCGAGCAATTTTTAAAAGCATTCATGAATATTTCTCAATTTTTACGAGGAACTATCAATGAATTAATTCGTTGAAATCGATTGATGAAAATGATGCTAGAAGATCTCTTGCGGCAATGTTTCTCGGAGCATTAATCGGTTAATAAAACTAGATACTTCATTGAAAATCAGACGATCTTGCACAGTATGATGATCTTTAGCATCGTGTGTGTTGTGAGAGAGTTGCAATACTTCACATTTCTTTAAAAGTTGAGAGTGCTGGGTTTGCATCTTAAATTTTGCAATAAACGAATCATCACCAATTAATGCCGAGATCATCCGTGAATCTTCTTTAGCATGCTCAATTAGTTTTGCGATTTGTGATGTTTGAATGATCTCAAATTGAATCTTTTCAAATCCCGGCACTTCAACAGTATTAAAGAGCTTTAAAATTGCCGGCAGCAATGTGGGATTTCGAAAAATATCGGCATCAATGACAATAGTTCTAGTAAAAAATGGACGAATCATTGTGGGAATATAGGTCCAATACTGGAATGGTGTCGTGCGAATTTTTGTGGCGGAAACAGGGAATTTGTCACGCGGTGGATCAACGAGAGTGACTTCGGTATGAAAGTAAGATTCATAAAAATCTTTATCTTGTAGCTCACTGCTAAAAATGACAGTTGGCTGAATATTCAGTGCATGCAGCGTTGTTTTCAGACGATCGCTCCAGGCTTGCCAGCCATTAGGATATGCCGGAATTCCGTCTTCATTAAATCCATGGACGGTAATTCCAGAAATGCCGGATAACATCTCTTTTGCCCAATTTACGCGATCTTCGCTGGAGGGGACTTTAGTAAATTCACTCTCTAGGAATAGTTCCCAATCTCTGTCTGTTTCGCTACAGACAAAAACATAGAGTTCGTCAACGGCTAATTTAGCCGCCAAGATCATATTAATATGTCCCTGATGTAAGGGATAAAATTTACCAACAATTAAACCAATTTTTTGTATAGACATATATTTTAAATATTATTTACTAAAGTAGACAAAAACCCTTTAAGATAAGGGTTCTGATATAATATCACGCATTAAGTGATCCTTTTCCCATTATACTTTATAAGAAAGACAATCAATGATTACATCAATACTTACCGGAAGTTTTTTATGGGCAGGCAGTATGATTGCCTTAATTCTCTATATCATTTTTATCACGGCGATCTGTGTCAAAATTATTTTTGATACGACCAGTGTGAGTAAAACATTAGGATATCTAGTATTGATTGTTTTTTTACCACTGTTTGGCGTGATTCTTTATCTTTCACTCGGTGTGAATTATCGCAATAAAGCAATGTACGATAAAAAACTTGAGTATAACGGTGATCTGAAAGATGAGATTTATGAATATACAAAGCATATTGATCAAGATCCATTAGCGATTGATAATCCGGTGATTGAGCAGTTTAAACGTTTAGCACATTCCGTTGCGACAGAAGATGCACATTGGATGAGTCTGAATAATGATGTGAAATTGCTGAAAAATGGGGAAAATAAATATCCGGAAGTTTTGAAAGAGATTGCAAAGGCAAAAGAGACGATTCATATCGAATATTACATTGTGCGTAATGATGGGATTGGTAATGAGATTAAAAACGCATTAATTAAAAAGGCGAAAGAGGGCGTAAAGGTTCGCTTTATTTACGATGATTTTGGGAGTAGTAAGATCCGTAAGGCGTTTGCACAAGAGATGCGAGATGCCGGCATTGAAGTTTTTGCTTTCAGAAAATTACTCTTTATTTTTTGGGCAAATCGCGTGAATTATCGTAATCATCGCAAAATTATCGTGATTGATGGGCGCGTAGGTTTTGTGGGCGGCATTAATATTGGTGATGATTATATTAACGTGCCTAATAGCGGTAAACCGATTTTACGCGATATGCATGTACGCTTGGAAGGGTATAGTTGTTATGCATTGCAGCATCTATTTTTATCAGATTGGAACTTCTGTTCTAAACAGAAAGTGGAACCGAATGCCGAGTTATTCCCTTTAGATTTGCGAGAAGATAAAGGCACAACAGCAGTGCAGATTGTCGCAAGTGGCCCAGATTCTGAAGAGCCTTACATTATGAACTCTGTAATGCAGGCGATCGCCCTTGCGGAGAAGGAAGTGCTGATCACAACGCCATACTTTATTCCAACAGAGCAGATCTTAACGATGTTAAAGATTGCGGCAAGAAGTCAGGTGAAAGTGAAGCTTTTAGTGCCAGAGAGAACAAACTCGCTCTTGGTACGGATGGCAAGTCGTGCATTATATCTAGATCTCCTTCGTGCGGGTGTTGAGATTTATCATTATCGCAAAGGTTTCATTCATGCAAAAACGAGTGTTTACGATCGAAGTTTAGCGATGATTGGAACTGCTAACATGGACATTCGAAGTTTTGACCTTAACTTTGAAGTAAACTCGATTATGTATGATCGTGATTTTGCCGAGAAGATGACGGCGCAGTTTTATGAAGATTTAGAAAATGCGGTGCCAGTAACGTTGGAAGAGTGGGAAAAACGTCCGAAATATAAGGTGTTTGCTGATAAGTTTGTTTATCTTGCATCATCATTATTGTAAGAAAACACACCTACATGAAAGATGCATGATCGTTTTGATTTAAGAGCATCTATGATCATTACCGGCAGGAATTGGTAAAAATATGTAGATGTTCTTCTCGATGAGATATTACTTTTTTAAAGTGTTTTTAATTGGGAAATGTAAAGTCTATTTCCCTATTTTAGTTCGCCGCTCTTATTAATAGAGCATTTCTTGAAACTAAAATAATCACAAATATATTTCTTTGTATTAAAAAAGCGCCTTATTTTGATCGGCGCTTTTTTTGTGAATCTTACTTTTTAGGGCTTCTCCCCGTTTTCTCCATGCATCACTTAAGGGAGCAATTTAAAGAGCAGATAAGCAATGCCAATTGCTAATACCGTTGGGAAGAGCGCGCCTAAGAGCGGCGGAAATCCTGAGAGTAAGATAAAGTGACTAAGCATCTGCGTGGTAAGGTAAATGATTAATCCTAAAATCACGCCTATAAGAATCCGCTCACCAATACCTTGTCTGCGTTGCTGGGCAAATACCAATGGCGCCGCAATCATAATCATGGAGATATTCGTCAAAGGATTGAAAATTTTTGCCCAAAATGCAAGTCGATATTCGCTGCTATCTAAATTATTGTCATCCAAATATCCGATAAAGCGCCAAAGACTGCGGCTAGATAGATATTCAGGGTCATTAATTAACGCTGTTAAAGCAGCTTCATCAATATGTGTTTCGATGGTGAGATTTTTGAGAATTTCCTGAGAAATTAATGTTTCTGTAAAGGTCGTTTCTTTAAGTTCCGGCA
>DXHP01000145.1 GCA_019113305.1 Candidatus Ignatzschineria merdigallinarum
ATTTAATTTGATTATTTTCCAAACATTGATTGACGATTTATTTAACTATCTTGATTATTTTTGGTAAAAATACCCATAAAAAAAGCCAATATCTCATAACAAATTATTGGCTTTGGGTAAGTCAATGAATCACGCAAGATTGATCAAAGGTTAATTTGCTCCGCAACCAACGATTTCTTAGGGAGTTTCCAACCATATCGTTTCGCAGCAATCACGCCGCATCGCTGTAGCAATCTTGGGAGCGCGTTATAGTAACCTTCCGCATTAGCTCCCATACTAATACTCATTCCGAATACTAAATCTCCATAAAGATTAATTTCTCTAAAGTTTGCATAAACCGCATTTACAAATGCTTCGCACTCAGGATCATTCGCTAATTGCCTTTCAACTTCAAGTTTCAAGCTCTCAATCATCTCACCAATATCATCCCCGCTATGAATACCATCTATGATAAACTTCGTGCTTGCGATATATCCTGCCGTTAAGTTCATTGGTTTACTCGCAGCAAACTCTTCCGTTCCATACTCAAATGCTGTCCCATAAGTTTCTAGATAAACCGTTTCCGGCGTTTGCCTAACCACTCTCGCATAAATCGAATTAATTAAAACCGTATCCCCCTGAGTCGTCGGATAATACGCTTCATCATGAGGAACATCGCGAGAAATCATATCTTCTAAACAATCAATCGTCAGACGAACTCGACCATTATCTAAAGCCGGATTAAACAAGAAAACTGAATAGAGATTAATATGTTCAATCTCCCAAGGTATTCCTTGATAAATCACCCGCTCTCCTTCACGTGCCAATCCCATATTTAAGAACGTGCGTAATCGCTTAAAATATGCCGGAATAGAATTTCGCAAACTAATGATCATTGCTAAAATAATTAAAATCGCAAAACCAAAAAGCACCATATCCCCTGAAGAATGCAGGATAATCAGCAGTGCAGAAAATGCAACAACAAATGAGAAGATCTCATAAACCAATAAAATAATACGCCATGCTAAAGTCGTCTTTTTCACATGTGGCAAAGACTGAACCTTCTTTTCATGCCTCGCGACAATTCGACGCAATACCCAGGAAAAAAGGTAGAGTAAACCAAAGAATGTTCCTAAACTAAAAAAGAGAACCTTTCCTTCATTAGTAATAAAGCTCCAAACACCTTGAACAACCCTTTCATATAAGGATCCTTCTCTTTCCATCTGTCGGTATTGCAAATTAATAAGCTCTAATTGATTTTCATAATAAGAGCGCCTTAGCTCCCAATTATTATGAATTTTGTTTAATTGTCGTAATGATGCGTCATTTAACTGTGAGCGATCGATCTCATCGAGATGCAATAGCGCTTCATCAATGGCAATCACGTTCTCTTCTAACTCCGATCGCGTTGTTCGAATAAAATCTCGTTTACGCTGCGATTCCGTTAAATTCTGCAATGAGCTAAATACAGGCTGAACAATCTTAATGAGCTCTTTTTGCCAATCATATTGTAGAATCTCTTCCTCTTCATTATCTGCAATATGATAAAGCTCAACTTCTAAACCGCCCAATGCCGTTCTCTCGAACATTTTTTCAAAATTACGTTTTTGCTGATCTAATTGTGCTAACGTCACTTCGAGATCTTCTCGATGCGCTAAGTCTTCGGTATTTTCAAGATCTCGTAATACCTTCGCTCGCTTGGCATTAACATTATCTAGATTCCCACGAATCTGGTTTAACGATAACGTACTTTCCTGCGCATTACTTCTAGGTTCTTGAGCGAAAGCACCATTATGAACCATCCAGAAACTACACAATAAACATAAAACTGACAACACATGACGACTAATACTTCTTTTAATCAAAATTCCTCTACTTTGCATAACTTGCATTGACATAAGTATCAAACTTATCGATTTTTATAAAATAATATCCATAAATATTTTACATATCTCCCTTATAATTACCAATCCCAGATACTTTTATAGTCATTTCTGTTCATCCGTTTCAGCAATCATTACAAATATTCTCTCTTGCCATGCAATATCAAAGACCACTTTAGCTAGGGTATTTAAAACCATCTTCACTGTAAAAACGAAATTTCTCAGATCTGGATCACTTTCAAAAAATATAAAAAAAGCGCTAAAATTAATCAGCGCTCCTATCATTATTTAATATTGCCTTTTTCATTTATAAAAATATCATTAAGATTGACGTAATAACTGCAATTCTTCCGGCGTTAAAGGTTCATTATTCTGCAATTTAGCCAGAACCTTCTTCAATGGAGATTCCCCTTTTGCCAACTGCTGCATAAGATCTTTCAGCTCTTCTTCCTGCAAGGCATCATCAATGATCAATTCTTGCATCGCCAAATTACGAAGCCAATTTCCCCACGATTCTTCCTCAAAGTGACGAATAATTTGCGCAGCGGTTTCTAAATTCTGATAATCCTTAATTGCCGCAATCACTTCATAAAGAAGGTTCTGCTGGCGATCTTCACTTTCTAATAAAAAATGTAAACCTTGCAAGGTTCTTGCTAATGTCGGCGCATTCAGAAGCAATATTAAAATACGCTCCACTAAGGTCTGTCCACTACTAAAATTCACTTGCCGGCGAGTATTACTGCTTCGCCCTTCTTTGACATAACGATTTAGCAAATTCTCAGCAAGATTCGCTCGTCGTCCTAATTCTGCACGCAAAAAATCACGCAGCGGAATATCACGCATGCTATTGATTTTTTCACCAGCAATCTCCAAGAACTGAGAACGACCTTCAAATGAGTTCATGTTTACATCACTTTCTGCCGCTTCAAATAAAAACTGAGATAACGGCGCAGCTTGATCAACCAAATTTTGAAAGGCTTCTTTACCATGAGTTTTCACATAGCTATCAGGATCTTCGCCTTCCGGTAAAAAGAGAAATGAGACCTCTTTTCCCGCCGTTAATACTGAGAAAGATTCATCCATCGCTTTATGCGCCGCGCCGCGTCCCGCTCTATCACCATCAAAACAGAAAACGATTTTTGACGTATAACGAAGCAATAACTCTATTTGCCGGCGACCCACAGCGGTTCCCAATGTCGCCACACTATTTTCAATCCCATAATGCGATAACATCACCACATCCATGTAACCTTCCACGACAATGATTTCATTGTAATCTCGGCAATATTTACGAAGCTCGTAAAGCCCGTAAACTTCTTCTCCTTTTTTAAAGATTGGGGTTTCAGGGGAGTTGAGATATTTGGGTTCCCCTTGATCTAAAATTCTCCCACCAAATCCAATCGTATCTCCTTTTCGATTACGAATTGGGAACATAATACGATCTCGAAATCGATCATAACGTCGGTGATTATCAGACTCACTTAACAATCCTGCTTCTAACAGTTCATTCTCCGGAATATCATGCTTTTTAAGTTCTGTTAAAAGACCATTCCAACCTTCCGGCGCAAAGCCAATGCCAAATTTCTTCGCATCATCACCACTAATACCGCGTTTTTGTAGATAATTCACGGCGCGCTCTTTATCACTAGAAACTCGCAGCTGTTGACGATAAAAAGCTTCTGCCATACTCGTCACTTCTAGCAAGTTTTTCTGGCGTTTAATCGTTGCTTCTGACTTTTGACTTCGACTTTCATAAGGAACTTCAAGCCCCTCGATTTGCGCTAAAGCTTCAATTGCTTCCACAAATTCAAGGCGCTCATAGTTCATTAAGAAATCCAGTACACTACCGCTAGCATTACAGCCAAAGCAGTAGTAGAACTGTTTCGGTTCACTCACCGTAAAGGAGGGCGTTTTTTCATCATGAAATGGACAACAAGCCTTATAGTTACTTCCTGCTTTTTTAAGAGGTACACGCTGATTAATCACACTGACAATATCTGCCCTAGCAATTAACATATCGATAAACTCTCTAGGAATAAACCCCTTTCCTCTACTCATGAATCCGTAATTTCCTCTATTAACCTAAACGGCTTTTAACGATAGCGCTCACCGCTGACATATCCGCTTTGCCTAATAATTCAGGGCGAATCGCTGCCATTAGTTTCCCCATACCGCTCATATCTTTTACTTCAAGACTTGCGATAGCGGCATCAATAATCGCAATAATCTCAGCTTCTGAAAGTTGCTCAGGGAGATATGGCATGATGAACTGAAGCTGTGCTTCTTCCTTCTCTACTAAATCTGCACGATCTGCTTTTTTGAATTGATCGATGGATTCACGGCGTTGATTAACCATACGATTTAAGATATTGAGATAATCCGCCTCAACAAGCTCTTCACCTCTTTTCTGTAATTCTGCTTCTTGCACTTCTGCCAAAATCGCTCTCAAAGTGGTGACTTTTTCACGATCTTTCGCACGCATTGCATCTTTTACATCATTTTGAATTGTTGCTTTCATCTTTTTCCTCTACTTTATTCAACGACTAATAAAAGAAGGGAGACATTCCGCCTCCCTTCGATATTCTTGCAAAGCATCCATCAAACCTCAGAATGAATAGATACTTTATATGAAGAGATATTCCTGTAATATTACCGCGAATACTACAAGCTTTCTCAATAAATTGATTAATTAAATAGGCTTGCGATTGCTTCTAAATCCATCTCTTTACCATTCACAATCCAAACCTGATCCTTATATTGTATATGAACACGTAAACCATCTGTCGTAAACTCAACTAATGGTGCATCAGCACTAAACATCACCGCGAGTAATTGCATTTGTTGATAAAACTCTTGCATTGATTTACGTGCCGCCGACATCGTTGCCTCTTCCCCCGAAGCCAATAATACATTGCTACCAAACTCTAAAATGTACGCTTTTGAAGAAGTAATATCTAAATCAATTGCCGTAATATATTTCTCAACAAACTCAAAGAATGTTAATCCTGCAAAAACTTGATCCATTGCCGCATCATCATTAATATCAATCGATGCGAGCTTATCAATGAGCGCTGCCTTCGGCGTAATACTTAAGAATTTCTTCGCGTGATGATCCCCTAGCTTCCCATCTAACTGAAACTCAATTGCTGAATTATCGGTCAAAAATTCTTTCAAAAGCGCATACGCATCTTGGTATGAAGCATCTAAATTACTAAAATCATTAATACCTGCTGCTGATAATTTTTCAAAAAGATCCGCAACTAATGGCGTTACAATCATATCAAATGAAAAATCACCAAACTCTGTGACTAACTCGCTCTCTTTCGCTACTATTTTAAGATCTTTCACTCGTAATTCCGCAAAAATAGCTGGCGCATCTTCACGAATATCAGCACCTGTATGATATGAGAAATTGCCAAGATTGACCTTCGTTGCCGACGTTTCATTACTATAGCGACTTAATACTTCAATATCATTTAATTCAAAAATAGATTTTTGCAGGTTCTCAGCATAATTTAACTCTGTATCTATAAGTGCATTCGCAACATCAATTTTTACCGCACTACTGCCATCATCGACTTCTACAATAATCTTATCGGTTTTATAAGTACCTTTAAGTGTATCAATCTTCTCGAAGTTATCTTTAAAGCCATATTTTCCCTCACCGATCAATCCTTCGATATGAATAATACCGGGTTTTTCCGTATCAGGATTCACCATTTCTAATGTTGGGAATTGACTAGAAAATTTAAAGTGTAGATTTTCACGATCAATCTGGCTTTGCGTTGTAATTCCTTTTGCCATCATCAAAATGGTATCTTCACCATCTATTTCTGAGTGAACCGCATAATCGCTCTTAGAAATAACCGTTGCGACACCCTTATTTTCAGCATAATTCGTAAAGACAACTTCACCCACTTCCTCTATTTTTAATTGCTCTTTATCATTAAAAACAACAGTACTTTTAGCTTCAAAATCGGCAACATTATCGCTTCGAGTAATACCTTCAATAATTAAATCACGACCCTTAAAAATCGATAGTCCTGAGTTATCTAATACTGTTTGAGTAATCGTTTTATAGTCTTGTTCAAAAAGCTCAATAGGCGCTGCCTGACTAACACTTCCGATGAATAATAGTGGTAAAGTATACGCGATAATTCTTTGTTTCATATGATGATGTCCTGTAGATTATTATCTAAATAAATCACTTCTCAAAAGGTAATATACTGAATATTGCTGCAAATCGTCGAATAATTATCATACTTTTGTAGGATTATTCTGCCATCATTTTTTGATACGCTGTCAAAAGAACCTGAAAGTCAGCCCCTTCCTTGTGCATATTTTCACTCAGATATCGGCGCCACAAACGACTTTTCGGCACTTCATGAAAAAGCCCCAACATATGTCTTGCCACATGATTTAACCGACCACCTTGATTGATATGTTTCGTAATATAACTTTCCATCGCCATAATCACCTCGAAGCGACTTAACTTCTCTTGCTCGCGACCATATAACATGATGTCGACATCACTCATCTGATAGGGATGATGATAAATCGAACGCCCTAGCATCACACTATCAACCTTATCTAATAATGCTGCAGATTCCGCAACCGTCTGTACTCCGCCATTTAAAGCAATCGATAGATGCGGATAGTTTTGCTTTATCTCAAAAACCCGATCATAATTTAAAGGAGGAATTTCTCGATTTTCTTTCGGTGAAAGCCCTGATAGCCAGGCTTTACGAGCATGTAAAATAAAATGATCGCAGCCTCTTTCTGATACCGCATCAATAAATTTTGCTAAAAATTCATAACTCTCTTCATGATCGATTCCAATACGAGTTTTTATCGTTACCGGCAATGTTGTTGCTTCACTCATTGCTTGATAGCAATCTGCAACTAACGCTGGCTCTTCCATCAAGCAAGCACCAAATTGCCCCTTTTGCACTCGATCTGAAGGACACCCACAGTTTAAGTTAATCTCACTATATCCATAAGACTCCCCGATTTTTGCAGCTTTAGCTAAATCAATAGGATCAGAACCACCTAACTGTAATGCAACCGGCCCTTGCTCTTCAAAATAGAGATGTCGATCTTGATCACCATACAAAATCGCTCCCGTTGTCACCATCTCACTATAAAGTAACGCTTGTTCACTCATCACTCGGTAAAAATAACGACAATGACGATCAGTCCAATCCAACATTGGCGCAACGGAAAACTTATGAACTTTCATATTCTAACAACCCTAGGGTAATATCTTGATAGCAACACATTAACTGTGAAACTTGTTTTATCTGTTTAAATAAAAATCCCCGAGTTATCAAGAAATAGCTCGGGGATTTAAATCATTCAATCAACGTATTAATCCACGTCTAAGAAGCTTTTCAAGCTTTCAGAACGATTCGGATGACGAAGCTTACGAAGCGCTTTCGCTTCAATCTGACGAATACGCTCACGCGTCACATCAAACTGTTTACCAACTTCTTCAAGCGTATGATCCGTATTCATATCAATCCCGAAGCGCATACGAAGCACTTTCGCTTCTCTCGCTGTTAATGTGTCTAACACTTCACGAGTTGCATCATTTAAGCCTTCATCCGTTGCTGATTCCATCGGAGATACCGCATAAACGTCTTCAATGAAGTCTCCTAAACTTGAATCTTCATCATCACCTACCGGTGTTTCCATCGATACGGGTTCACGCGCAATCTTCAATACACGGCGCACACGCTCTTCAGTCTCGCCCATCGCTTCTGCGATCTCTTCAGGCGTTGCTTCACGCCCAAATTCTTGGAGTAACTGACGAGAAATACGATTGAGTTTATTAATCGTTTCAATCATATGAACAGGGATACGAATCGTACGCGCCTGATCCGCGATTGAACGCGTAATCGCCTGACGAATCCACCATGTGGCATACGTTGAGAATTTATAACCTCGGCGATATTCAAACTTATCCACCGCTTTCATCAAACCAATGTTACCTTCTTGAATGAGATCCAAGAATTGTAAACCACGGTTTGTATATTTTTTCGCGATAGAGATAACGAGCCTCAAGTTTGCTTCAATCATTTCACGTTTCGCTCGGCGAGCTTGCGCTTCACCAATTGAAATTTGACGATTAATCTCTTTAATTTCATAAATTGTGAGATCTGTCTCGCCTTCAATTTTTGCTAAACGATCTTGATATTCATAAATATGTTTTTCAAATTCCAATAATGCTTCTACATATTTTGCTTTTCGGCTAAATACATCATCTTTGAAAACATCTTTATTTGCTTCATTGCGTGGAAATACTTTTAAGAATTCTGTGCGAGGCATTTTAGCTTTCGCAACACAGATATGCATGATTTTACGTTCTAATGGGCGAATACGATCAATCGTTTCACGAAGTTTCTCATACATTTCTGCTTGAAGTTTAGGCGCTAACTGGAACTCCATAAACTTCTCACGAAGTCCGGCACGTACTTCTTTAATCTTATCAGATTTACTCGTTGCACCTTCTTTCTCTTTCAGCGAGTTTAACTTATCAACGATTGCTTGAAGCTCTGTGATTTTAGTTAATAACACTTCTGGATCTGGACCATTAGCGCTATCATCAACTTCCACTTCTTCATCTTCTTTCTCTTCGTCTTCAAGATAGAAACTAGGATCGATAAAGCCAAGGACAACATCAGAAATACGACCTTCTTCTTTGATAGCCGCATGATATGAATCGATCAAATGGTAAGTTGCTGGTACGTAAAGCGCCAAAGAATTTAAAGAAGAATGAAGCCCTTCTTCAATACGAATTGCAATTTGCTTCTCTTCTTCACGTGTTAATAAGTCAACTGTTCCCATTTCACGCATGTACATACGTACAGGATCCGTCGTACGACCAATCTCTTCATCATCGATATTCGCAAGTACTTCAGCCGCTTCTTCAACAGCATCATCACTATCTAACGACTCACTTAGCATTAAAGTGTCTTCGTCTGGAGCTTCCTCATGAACAGAAATCCCCATATCTTCAATCATCGCGATGATGCTTTCAATTTGCTCTGGATCAACCATCCCTTTTGGAAGGTGGTCATTTACCTCAGCATAGGTGAGATATCCCTGCTCTTTACCATAAGCGATAAGCTTTTTAATTTGTTCTTTTTTAAGCTGATCTTGTTTTTTTTGATCTGACTGATTGCTCATAACTTAGAATGATACCCTCAATTAATAAGTACACGACTGCCGCTTGCTTTTCTGCAAGCAGATCATCATAACATGTTTCACTCATTTCGGATACTCAGAAAAAACAAACACAATAGTTTAAAGAAACCATCACTTCAAATGGCTCTCTATTAGTCGTCAATACGCTTTTTGTTTTATTCATAAACTGGTTATCCACCCAATTAAATAATTGGGGCTGAATATTTAAAATTCAAGAGTTTTATACAACTATTTATTATTAAAGAGATTTCTTTTCATTTTTACGTTTATCAAACACGCTCTCAAGCGGATATAAGAGATCGTTCAATAGTAAGCTCTAATAAATAATCTATCATTGCAATCCGGTCAGATCAGTTAATACCTTAACCTTAATATCAACTTAAAATATCACATAATTCTATGCCATTTTCATCAAAAATTTCTTTAAGTCTAGCCAGCGCTTTCATTTGAGAGTAGCGGACCTGATCTTTAGTAATACCTAATAACTCCCCTGTCTTTTCTAAGGTTTGTCTCGATTGCCCATTCACTCCAAAACGATACTCGATCACTCGACGCGCTTGTGGCTCTAAATGATGTAAAAAAGACTGCAAAATCACCAGTTTTTCTGAGCCTATTAATATTTCTGTCGCATCATCTGCATTATCATCAGATACTAAATGATAAAAATCACTGCCTTCTTGATCCGAGCGAATAGTGGCATCTAGCGATAATGTTGACTCATGATAAGCCATTAAATCCATGATCTCGTAAATACTCTGCCCCGTTTTATCCGATATCTCATTAATCGTAGGCTCTCTATTTAATGTTTGTGAAAGCTCTTTTATCACGGTAAGTAGTCGAGAAATTGCCTTATTCACATGGATAGGAATTCTGATAGTACGACCTTCATTCATAATCACATTACTTAAATAGTGGCGAATCCACCAAACAGCATATGTCGAAAACCGAAATCCTTTCTCAGGTTCAAATTTACTAATCGCATGCATAACTCCTAAATTCCCTTCAGAAATTAAATCATGCAATTCAATTCCTTGATTTTGATATCGCTGTGCAATCATAATCACCAATCGAAGATTACCTTTAAATAAGTAGCGCCAAGCTTGCAGATCACCTTCTCTTGCCGCTAAACCATATTTTTGTTCTTCTTCTGCGGTTAATAAAGGATATTGCCCTACTTCCGAATAATATCGATAAAGAATATTCTCATTAAAAGTATTTTCATTCCGACTATTTTTAAGGATTTCAGTAAATTCATCTACCACTTCTGTTTGATTATTAGTTACTTCCTGAACAGAACCTAATACACCTTTATTTTTTAAGTCGCATTCTTGAACGTCTTGTTCTTCCTCATTCCCATTTACTAATTCTTGTGTCTTATTCTTCATAATATTCAAAAACTCCTAATCCACCTAACCTCCTTGTTAATCATAAAAACCAAAACGAATCCTAAACAACTATAGGGCATCCAATCCCGTCATGGGAATCACTATAAACTATTAACTCATCTATTAACATAACGACAATCAATGTTTTGTTAATATCGCAATTTATTACCAAAACAGAAATTTCTTCATAAAACTTGCTTCTTAAATGATGAAAAAGAAAAATCCTTACACAGATTACTCTATGTAAGGATTTAAAATCATCTATCAAAGATATTTTATATTGAGCTATGATGCTGCAGATAATGCTGAGTAAATCAACTTGATTGCCTTTTCTAAATATACTCTCGGCGCACCAAAGTTAAGGCGAACATAATTCCCTGAAACACCAAACGCACTACCATTGTTTAATGCTAGCCCTGCTTTTAATAATTGCTTATAAGCATCAGCTCCTAATGCTGTATCACCAAAATCCAGCCATAACAAAAACGTCGCTTCAGGCTTTACAAACTTTAATCCCTCGATCTTAGATAACTCATCCACAAGATAATCTCTATTAGCGATCAGATAAGGCTTCAACTGCGCTAACCACTCATCGCCATAATCGAAAGCAAGCTCTGAACCTTTAATCGCATAAACGTTCATTCGTGGAACAAATCCCATCATCGCTTTTTCATATTCTTGACGGAGTTCGGCATTTTCAATAATAGCAAAACCACCGCTTAATCCCGGCAAGTTAAACGTTTTACTCGCAGAGATCAGTGTGATTGCGCGATTTTTTGCATCTTCCGATAATGTTGCATAAGGAATATGCGGTCGATCCCAATTTAATTCCGCATGAATTTCATCTGAAAGCACAATTAAACTATGCTTCGAAGCAAATGCCTCAATCGCTAATAACTCTTCTTTTGTAAAGATTCGACCTGAAGGATTCTGAGGATTACAGAGCATTAAAATTTCTGAATCTGCTGTGACCATTGATTCCATCAAATCAAAATCAATATCGTAATGTAAACGATGACCATCAACCGTTTCTTTTAAAGGTACACCGATCCCCTTCATTCCAATATTATTTTCAATCGCAAAAAATGGCGGGTATGCCGGCGTGTGAAAGAGATAATTCGCATTTTGATTACGGCGTAAAGCAACATTTGCGGCAACATTAAATCCTGTGACTAAACTTGGCAGTAAAACAATGCTCTCTTTAGAAACAGTCCAACCATATAAGCGCTGCAATCGATAGATCACTGCTTCCAACAATCGATCAGGACGTGCCTTACCATAACCATAAACACCTTTTTGAGACATTGCCGTTAATCCCTCAATAATCTCATCCGCTGCTTGGAAATCCATATCTGCAATCCACATCGGTAAGACTTCTTTCGAATAGGCAGTCCACTTATCTGAATTGTTATTACGGCGATTAACTACTTCATCAAAATCGTAAATCTTTTTAAAATTACTCATTCTTTCCTCTCAGCCATTTTAGGAGCTTATAATTCTTCGACATTATGCCGAAGAACATGAATCATGGATCATTGAATATACTGTTCAACAATATATTCAGCTTTATCTTATAGATAGCGTAATTTTGAAATTACTTCAATTTTCTTAAAAGTAATTTCAATAAATCATAAAAACGCGCAACACTTGGAATATGCGCCCGCTCATCAGGCGAATGCGCACCTTTAATCGTTGGTCCAAAACTCACCATTTGAAGGTGAGGATATTTCTCGCCTAAAAGTCCCGTTTCAAGCCCTGCATGAATCACGGAAACGACCATCTCTTCACCTGTTGTTTCTTGATACGCTTCTAATAACTTTTTAAATGGCACCGATTCAAGATTCGGTTGCCACGCCGGATAGGCATTCCCTTCTTCCACAAAGGCTCCGACCATAATCGCCAATGCTTTCGTACGAGTTCGAATAATATCTAAGCCACCATTAGTGACTGAACGTGCTAATAATTCGATACGTAAACCTGTTTTTTCATCAACCGTAACAACCCCTAAATTACAGCTTGTTTCAACGATTGGTAACTCCACAGACTTACGAATCACACCACAAGGTGCAAGCAACAGCAGATTTAAGCATTGTTGTGAGCTTTCAGCATCTTGCGTCGGCTGCGCATCAACTAATTTAAAACTCACTACCACATGATCATCGGCATTTTTCAATCGGGTTTTAAGTGCCGTGCCTGCCGCCACTAAATGTGCTTCGAACTCTGCTTTATGTGCTTCATGAATCGCAACAACTGCTTTCGCCAAACGAGGAATCGCATTACGTAATGTACCACCATGAAATGTTGCTAAACGTAATGCTGAACTATGTGCATAATTCGCTAAAGTTTCCGCCAATAATTGACTCGCATTTCCTAACTCTTTATGAATATCGATACCTGAATGTCCACCTTTTAAGCCTTCCACAGCAACTTCATAAAAAATGCCACGAGCTTCATTATCATAATGGAGCTCTTTCGTTAATACGAGATCTGCCCCGCCAGCACAACCTACCGTACAAACGCCTTCTTTCTCACTATCGAGATTAAGAAGATATTCCCCTTCAAGCCAATTTGGCTGAATATTATGAACACCGCCCATTCCCTGCTCTTCATCAACGGTTAATAAAATTTCAAGCGGACCATGTTCTGCAGTTTCATCTTCTAAAATAGCAATCGATGCAGCAACACCAATGCCATTATCAGCACCTAATGTTGTATCTGTAGCATGAAGCCATTCCCCTTTGATTTGCAATGCAATGGGATCTGTATCAAAGTTGTGATTACTCGCATCACGCTTTTGACAAACCATATCGATATGACCTTGCAGAATAATTTTTGGAGAGTTTTCATATCCTTTTGTTGCCGGCTTTTTGATCACGATATTCCCAATCGCATCTTCTTTAAATTCAAGCCCTTTTGACGTTGCATAATCACGATAAAATGCACGAATTGCCTCTTCTTTCTTCGAAGCACGTGGAATCTCACTCATTTTTGCAAAATGTTGCCAAAGTAATTGCGGTGCTTGCTGTTCGATCATTCTTTTTCTCTCTCTATTAATAACTTTATGACGATCATTACTCATTATAAACATGAGCATGAACGCATTTATATTACGCTTAAAGCACATAAGACGGTACTTAAAGCTTTAAAAAAACCTCTCATCTCAACCTTTAAATGATTTTTTCATATTAAAAAGTCAAAATTCAGTTTTTGTAATGGTTTCTATTATCTTATAAGGGATACTTTTTCATTTCCAATCTCTTTTACGCAAAGAGTTGATTTAAACACGTGTTACAAGCCGTATCTAATCACTTTGGGTAATACCTTTTTATATTCTGTTCTCTTACAGTAAGTTAACATCATTTTATATCTTTATTTCAGTCTTAAAGAGTAAGTAATACAGCGATATCGCCTATCTCAACTAAAAATAATAAAGCTCGAATAGAAAAAGGAAATTCTATGAACAAGTTCAAAAAAACAGCATTAACCTTACTTTTAATGAATATCGGTCTTTTTGCTCAAGCAGATAATATTACCGTTTTCGCAGCCGCATCTTTACAAAACGCCGTTGATGAAATTAAAGTCAACTACGCTGAAACCGGTAATAAAGATCAAATCGAAGCACTTTATGACTCTTCATCCAATCTCGCTCGCCAAATCGAACAAGGTGCTCCCGCAGATATCTTTATTTCTGCCAATCAAAGTTGGATGAATTATTTAGAAGAAAAAAGTCTTATTGATGATGCAACTCGCACAAATATCGTCAAAAATGAATTAGCATTAATCACTTACACAGAAAACCAAACGGCTTATAACGTTGATTTTGGTTCTAATGAATTCTGGAAAGAAACCTTAGCGAATACTCGTATCGCGCTTGGCGATCCTGATCACGTTCCTGCCGGACTTTATGCAAAAGAATCTTTTGAAAAACTAGGTGTTTGGAAAACGGTCGAACCTAAAGTAGCGCCCGCACAAAACGTTCGTGCAGCAATGCTATTAGTAGAAGTCAAAGAAGCAGATCTTGGTGCCGTTTACTCTTCCGATGCAAGCGTCAGTAATAAAGTCAAAACAGTAGCAACATTCCCCGGCGAACTTCATGAACCGATCGAATATCCCATTGCAATCATGAAAGATCGTGCAAATGAAGCAACTAATGGTTTCTATAATTATCTTTTAAGTGATGATGCTGCAGCAGTTTTTAAGAAATATGGTTTTGCGGCACCTAGCAAAAACTAATTTTCAATATCTAAAACTAGATTCTCTCAATATTCACATTGACCTATTCTCAATGTGAATATTCTTTTTTATAAGAGAAAAATATCAGAGATCATACAAAAAAACGTAGTATTCATCTCGTCACTAAATAGCGAGATCTCTCGATATAAACAACCATCTTTACCTTCATCTTCACTCCAAAATTAATTGAGGTTTCCTATCAATGTTATTAACAGAATATGAATGGTCTATTATTCTTCTCAGCCTTAAAATAGGCAGTGTTGCCGTCATAGCAAGTCTTCCCATTGGCATTTGGTTTGCGTGGCTACTCGCACGTAAAGAGTTTCGAGGTAAAACAATCCTCGATAGCTTCATCAATTTACCCTTAGTTCTTCCGCCTGTCGTCATCGGCTATCTTCTCCTCATTACAATGGGCAGAAACGGCTATCTCGGCAAGTGGCTTGATCAAGTTTTAGGAATCTCTTTTAGTTTTAATTGGAAAGGTGCGGCGCTTGCTTCAGCTGTTGTCTCTTTTCCGCTATTAGTACGCGCAATTCGTATCAGCTTTGAATCCATTGATCAAAATCTTGAATTTGCCGCTCGCAGCTTAGGCGCTTCCAAAATTCGAATGTTCTTTACCGTCACATTACCGCTTGCAATGCCCGGCATTATTGCTGGTGTCGTTCTCGCATTTGCTCGCTCACTTGGCGAATTTGGTGCAACCATTACTTTCGTTTCCAATATTCCCGGAGAAACGAGAACGCTACCACTCGCAATGTATACGCTAATCCAAGTGCCTAATCAAGAAGCTGAAACCATGCGTCTTTGTATTATCGCAATTGCAATTTCCTTTATCGCCCTATTTTTATCAGAAGTCTTGCAACGTGCGCATAAAAAACGCTTAGGATATAAATAAAATCGATTCAAATATAGCCATTTAGATACTATTACTGCTTAGACAAGAAACGCTGCATATGATTAAAATTGATATTACACACCCCTTTCAAGACTTCACTTTTAGAGCCAACTTAGAGCTTCCGGCATATGGAATTACGTCTATCTTTGGTCCTTCTGGTTCTGGTAAAACGACGCTTCTCAACTTTATCTCTGGGAAAATGACCCCAAAAAAAGGCTTTATTGAAATTAACGGTAAAATTATTCTAGATACCGCAAAGAAGATCTCACTCCCCATTCACCAACGGGGGATTGGCTATGTCTTTCAAGATCCGACGCTCTTTCCACATTACAGCGTTGAAAAGAATCTCCTTTATGGTGAAAAAGAGAAAAACCCCGAACTTTTTCAGCAAATTATTCAGTTATTAGGTATTGAACCGCTGCTTAAAAAACGCATTGCTTATCTCTCTGGCGGTGAAAAACAGCGAATTTCAATCGGTCGAGCACTACTCAGTTCTCCCAATATTTTACTCATGGATGAACCTCTCTCAGCCCTCGATCAAGCTAGAAAAGAAGAAATTCTCTCCTATTTAGAATTGATCCCCGAACAATTTAAAATTCCAATTCTCTATGTAACACATAATGTGCAAGAAGCAGAACGCTTATCACAAGAATTTATTGCGGTTGATAAAGGCAATATTGCGCTAAAAACGATTGATCTTCTTTAAACCTTATTGGAGATGGCTTATGTCACGCACAATAACAATAATCATCCTTAAAATCAGCGCTACAACTCAATAACGCTTTTGAAACTACTGCCCCAAATATCTGTAACAACGGCTGGTGCAAGATTCATAAAAAAGTGCAATCATTCTTTCCAGCGATGCATCACCTTTTGAATAGCACTTTTAATCAGATAATGTAACACCGATCTCGCAGTCAAACTCGTTTGATGACAACGTTCACCCCAACATCAAAATTGATGACTGATATTGCGTAGAAGGGTTATTCCCTCTACACTGATCGTTAAAAACGCTGATTATCCCATTACCATAAATCCCATGAAAATCAGCGAAGCCATTCAGTCATTAACTTGCCCTTACGTTTCATCAATATTTCTCGCTAGGAAAGGATTTCATCATGTTTCGTTCATCAACATTTGCATTACTCTGCAGCGTCTTACTACTCATTGTTAATCTCTCTTTTGCTGATGAAGCGCAGGCTAAACGTATTGCCGATGCTAATAATCTTTACTGCAATCAAGAAGCCTTAGCAAACCCCGAATATTGTGGCTGTATCTCAGATGTTTATGAAGAAAACCTATTAGATATCGCGCTCACGAAAGAGGAAGAAAATTTCATGATTCAAGGGCTCAGTGGGCAATTAGTTTTTGAAGCATTAGGTCCTGAAGATATCAAGCTCTCAGAAGCCATTACTGAAAAACTCGATAATCCCGCTTTTGAAGAAGGTTTTGCTAACTGCTTTGCCTTTGTTGAAGATGCAATGATAGATGAGACCCCGCAAGATGAAACAAATGAATCGCTCACAGTTGAACAATTACGCGCCATTGAAGAACTAGAAGCTATCGAAGATATGGAGGATGAAGAAGAGGATTAATAGCCAGCACCTATTACTTCGATCTTCAACGACTCAATCAAAAGCCTAAAGTTACTCTTTAGGCTTTTTCCATTCATCCCAATCATCCCACGACTTCCATTGATCATCCTCTTCCTTCTCCTCTTTTGATGCATCTTCAAATAGTGATGAATCATCAAAGTCTTCACTTTTAGGAAGAATAGGTGGATTCTCCGCTTCATGTTTGCGTAATCGTTTAAGATCTAAATAAGGCATAACAAAGAGCCAAAAAACTAAAAAAATCGCGCCCAAACTCCAATGAATCCAGAAACAGATCACCAGTAGTACAAGATTACCAAGACCACTAAAAAGCATCCGAGAATAACTCATCTTTTTAAAATCTTGATTTAACTGAGCACCGGCATGATCTCGTTGGGAACGAATCTTTTGCGGTATCTGCTTAATATCACGATCTGGATTTTTTTGATTTTTATCACTCATTTGTCGCTCCTTTGATGACTTCAGAACTCCCTTGCAAAACCTTGCTAATCTAATCCTTACGCTAGATCCTCACAACGTGCTTTCATTTTTTTCAGCTCTTTTAACTGCAACCATAAGAATAACATCGCTGTAAATGCCGAAATAAAATCTGATACGGGAATCGCCGCCCAAACACCATCTAATGGTTTTAAACCAAAACTGTCAAACAGCGATGGCAAGATAAACAGTGCCGGAATTAAAAAGATAATTTGTCGGCTAAGACTTAAGAAAATCGAATGCCCCACTTTCCCGATACTTTGGAAAAAGATCGTCACAACCATCTGGAATCCCACTAAAGGAAATAACAACGTCACAATACGAATCGCTTTCATCGTCGCTTGCGCCAGCTCTTCTGAAGGATTGAAAGGTCTCACCACAATTGCCGGAAAAAATACCCCAACAATCATCGCCACAGTCCCAATCACAACCCCAATTTTAATAGTATAAAGCAACGCTTCACGCAGGCGATCAAAAGATCGAGCACCATAACTATATCCTACAATCGGCTGCATCCCTTGAGTTAAACCCAATAACAGTAGAATCACCAACATCAACGTCATATTAGCAATCGTATAAACAGCAACACCTAATGCTTCACCATATTCGCGAATTTGATAAATCATCAAAAAGATAATCGCAGCAGAGACAATATTCATTAAAAATGGGGACATTCCAATACTTAATACCGCTTTAACGATGGGAAAATTCAAACGGATTTTTGAAAGTCGAAAACGCAACAATGTCTTTTTGTTTAAAAAATGCTCCATCACAAAGATCGTGCCGAGAATCATGGATAATACGATCGAAATTGCTGCGCCGCGTAATCCCCATTCCAAATAAAGAATAAAAATCGGTGCTAAAATCGTATTGGCAACTAGTGTTAAGAGCATCGTCACCATCGCCTTTCTCGGATCACCCGATGCGCGCATCATATTATTGAAACTAAAACAGAGATTAGAGAAAATCGCGCCAGGCAAGAAAACCTGTAAAAACTCATAAGTATAGTGATACGTTAATTCATCAGCGCCCAGCAGATACACCAAAGGCTCTAAAAAGATAAACATCGCGTAAGAAACCGTTAAGGTGATAATCAACGTCAGTAATAACGATGTACCGACAACCGATTCGGCTTTATCAAAATCCTGATTCCCTAAATAGATCGAAATTCGGCTACCCGCACCCGCGCCCACTAACATGCCGAATGCGGCAATCATCGTCATCACTGGCAACGCTATCCCCATCGCACTGAGCGCATTATCTCCCAAGTATTCCGCATTTCCGACAAAGTAGCGCGTAATAATATTATAGAGCGCAGCAACCGAACTTCCTACCATTGCAGGTAATGCATATTTCCATAATAATTTCTTAATGGGAGCTTCACGAAGCTCTTGAAGCTGGTCTACTTTCGCCATAGGTTCCTTCAATTTTGGTGTATAGAGATGCGCTGTTCATCAACAACAAATATTGATGCTCAGGAAGTAAGAATGATCGCCATGAAAGGGATTATCAATTATCACTTGTTATCAACCAATTGACAAGCTATGCCCTTAAACATCCTTGAAATAACAACATTACTCGCTTAATCGCGCATGAATAAAGCTAAAGCGATCCACTCGCCCGCTCAATGCCGCTTGAATCACGGCATCATTGGCAAAAATTTGTACCGATTCTTTCGCTCTTGTAATGCCGGTATAAAAGAGCTCTTTGGTTAAAAATACGGAAGGCTCATCCCCTAAAAAGAGAAGGATTTTCTGAAACTCACTGCCTTGAGATTTATGAATCGTCATCGCAAATGCTGTTTCAAATTTAGGTAAGGCATGGATTGAGAAAACTCTCGCAGAATCCACACCTTCGAAATAAGCACGTAACTGTCCTGTTTCATTACGTAAAATCAGCCCGATATCGCCGTTAAAAAGATTATTTTCCACACTATTATGCGTAATCATAATTGGCAATCCATGGAAAAATTCTCGGTGAGATTCGTATGGAAATAGTGTTTTTCGAATTAGCTCATTGAGCGCAACCGCCCCATTTTCGCCCGTTCTTCTGGCACTTAAAACGCCTAATTTTGAGAAGACTTTAAACGCCGCTTCGGCAAATTCAATTCCTTGCCCCTCCTTTATAAAGGTTACATAGGGCTTAAATGCTTGGCTTAATAACTGTTTTAAAGCCATTTCCTCTATCGGTAACGCCGTATATTTTAGTGATTGATTTTCCGGCGACAACGCTTCTTCGCCACCCATTAATGCCATTATCGATGTAAACTGCTCCACAACCTTTTTCTCATCAGCATTATTCACAATCGTGGCCAATTTCCCTAATGCCGAGTCCTGCCTAAAGCGATAACTCTTCTTTAAAAAGCTCAAATAGTTAAATGCCGGCAGCTCTGAATTAACGAGCTCTTGCGCCAGCTTTTCATGATCCGCGGCATCAAAACCTAATAATGCTGTTAGTCGCGAAAAATGCGCTTGTGAATAGTTCTCCGACACACAAAGCTCATGCATAATTGCGCCGGCTTCAACCGATGCTAATTGATCTTTATCACCTAAAAAGATCACTCGTCCATGCGCCGGCAATGCTCCAATTAATTGAACTAGCATCTGCTGATCAATCATGGAAGCTTCATCCACCACCAAAACATCAAAATTGAGAGGATTAAAATGATTATAACGGGGTTTTCTAGTGAAAGGATGAATCACTAACAGACGATGCAAAGTCTGCCCAACAGAAGGAATTAATGCTAATTGCGCACGAACCGCTTCTTCTATCTCAATCGGTGCATCTTGCACACGTTCTTGCAATTGTTGCACTTGCCCTAAAATCGATTCAGAGAGTCTTGCCGCGGCTTTCCCTGTGGGCGCTGCTAATAAAATTGTAAAAGGTCGAT
>DXHP01000146.1 GCA_019113305.1 Candidatus Ignatzschineria merdigallinarum
AATGCCGCGCAATTTACCTATTCTGATAATGCCGAAGCGCTGCGAGAGCAGCATCAATTAGCATTAGCGAATTGCTTCGCGCAATCAAGATTGCTCGCTTTTGGCAATGGCGCATTAAACTCAGCATTAAATGCTGATATTCAGCAGGATATTCCGCTTTATAAGCAATACCGGGGTAATCAGCCGAGTACGACGATTTTGTTAGATGCATTAACGCCGAAGACCTTAGGAATGTTGATTGCACTTTATGAGCATAAAGTATTTGTGCAGTCGGTTCTATGGGATATTAATCCCTTTGATCAATGGGGCGTTGAGAAAGGAAAAGAGATCGCGAATCAATTACTGCCATTTATTCGCAGCGAGAATTTGGAGTTAAGTGCTTTAGATGCTTCAACGCAAGGCTTAATTGATTACTTATTACAGCGTGAACAAAATGAGCAAGTTGAGCAAGACGAACAAGCTAAACTAAACAGACAAGGTGATAAATAATGACAACGATCTTAGTAACTGGCGGTGCAGGATATATTGGATCACACACTTGCGTGGAGCTTCTAAATGCAGGTTTTGAAGTGATCGTGATCGATAATCTCTCAAATAGCTCAGAAGAATCCTTAAAACGGGTGGCAGAGTTAACGCAAAAATCTTTAACTTTTGTTAAAGGGGATATTCGAGATACCGCCGTGTTAGCGCAGCTTTTTGAAAAATATCAAATTGATGCCGTAATCCACTTTGCCGGCTTAAAAGCGGTCGGAGAAAGTCAGGAAAAGCCGCTGATCTATTTTGACAATAATATTACCGGTTCAATCTCGTTAATGAAGGCGATGAAGCAAGCCGGTGTTTATCATCTTGTCTTTAGCTCATCCGCAACCGTGTATGATGAGGCGAATATCTCGCCTTTAACGGAAGAGATGCCGACGGGAATGCCATCAAATAACTATGGTTATACCAAGCTGATTGTGGAGCAACTGCTGCAAAAAGAAGCGTTGGCGAATGATGCGTGGTCGATTGCATTACTACGTTACTTTAATCCTATTGGCGCACATGAAAGTGGTTTAATCGGCGAAGATCCGCAAGGAATTCCCAATAATCTGATGCCCTATATTACCCAAGTAGCTGTCGGTAAACGGAAGGAATTATCAATTTATGGCGATGATTATGAAACGAAAGATGGTACCGGCATTCGGGATTATATTCATGTGGTGGATCTAGCGAAAGCCCATCTATGCGCTCTTGAAAATCGCTTACAGCACAGAGGTTGCCGCGCATGGAATATCGGCACTGGCAATGGGACTTCAGTGCTTGAGATGAAAAACAGCTTTGAAAAAGTGAATCATGTCGCCATTCCTTTTGCGATCGCTCCCAGAAGAGCCGGCGATGTTGCGATCTCTTTTGCAGATAATGCAAGAGCGGTAAAAGAGCTCGGCTGGAAGCCAGAACATACTTTAGACGATATGCTCAAAGATAGCTGGCGCTGGCAATCCCAAAATCCGAAAGGGTATCTATCCTAAGGAATTGAAATATAAAAGGAGGCGATATTGCTTCCTTTTATTTCGTTAATTGTTGCGAGTTTACGGAGGATTACAGATTACTCAGTAATCAAAGCCGTTAATTCAGCCACATATTCCGCCATCGGTTTAGGATTTTTAGCGGTAAAACTTTCGATATTGAGCCGCAGTAAAGGCTCTGTGTTTGAAGCTCTGACATTAAAGCGCCATTCCCCAAAGTTTAAGCTAATTCCGTCCGTCTGGTCGATTTCAGGATCTTGGGTTTGGTAATGCGTAAGGATTTTTTGAATCGTTGCGGCACTATCTTCAACAATAAAGTTGATTTCACCGCTACAAGGAAATGCACTAATCATTGCTTCAACGAGTTGAGAGAGTGATTTCTTCGTGTTTGAAAGTAGATTAATTGTGAGTAACCACGGAATCATGCCACTATCGCAATAGGCAAAATCACGGAAATAGTGATGCGCACTCATCTCGCCGCCGTAAATCGCATTATATTCGCGCATGGCATCTTTAATAAAGGCATGACCAGATTTTGATTGGATCGCAGTGCCTTGGTATTTATCGGTAATATCGAGCGTATTCCAGATTAAACGGGGATCATGAACAATCTTTTCATGCGGTTTTTGCGTTAAGAAGGCTTGTGCCAGTAAACCGACGATGTAATAACCTTCAATAAACTGTCCCTTTTCATCAAAGAGGAAACAGCGGTCAAAATCGCCATCCCAAGCGATGCCCATATCAGCTTGATGTTTTAAAACAGCTTGGCGTGTGCTTTCACGATTTTCAACGAGTAGCGGATTAGGAATCCCGTTGGGGAAATTGCCATCGGCTTCGTGATGAATCTTGATAAACGTCACCGGAATATTCAGTGTTTTAAATTGCGCTTCGAGCGCATCAATCACATGTCCAGCAGCCCCATTGCCGGCATTCACCGCTAGTTTTAACGGACGAATGTTGATTGGGTCGATATAAGTTAAAAGGTGGGAAATATATTCGGGCAGGATATTATAAGTTTGCGTGGTGCCTTTTTTCGGTGCTTCTTTAAAGTTGCCAGCTTCGACAAGATCTCGAATCTCTTTTAAACCGCTCTCCATGCCGATCGGACGAGCATTTTCTCGAACCAGCTTTAAGCCATTATAATCGATGGGATTATGACTTGCGGTGACTTCAATGCCGCCTTGTACATCTAAATGAAATGCGCCGAAATAGACCTCTTCTGTGCCAGTCATCCCGAGATCTAACACATTCACGCCAGCATCATTAAGTCCTTTAATCAGCGCTTGTTTCAAGCCTTCGCTACTTAAACGGATATCAGATCCGACCACAATGGTTTGTGGTTGATAGAGATCACCATAAGCACGGCCAATTTTATAGGTGAGATCTTCAGTGAGTTCAACGCCGAGTTTTCCTCGGATATCGTAGGCTTTAAAACAAGTGAGTGCAGACATATTTTCTCCTTCAAAAATGATGGAAGCATTATAATCGATTTCTGAGTGATCGGGGAGATTGATCTGCTCTGAATGCGTGATTTTTAGGGAATTTGCATCGTCGTATTGTAATCCCTGTATCGATTCGCTATAACGTCATAAGATAAGGGAAGAATCATTTCTAGAAGCTGGTAGAAGTGATCGCAATATTTTAATAGATCGGTGGAGTATTAATAGTGAATAGCAAAACGCTTTTTTTAGCAGGGTATGCGCGTTTACCGCAGGGAATGGCGGCAAAGACGGTATTTGAGTCAATGACAATTACAGTGGAAATTGAGCCCAAATATGGCGTGATTCTATCGGCCGATTGTACATTGATCACAGAGCTTGGGCGGAGCTTCATCGGAACATTGCTCCGAGGTTACAGCCTTAATGATGGTATTGATGTGATCATTGAAGCGATTGAAGATAGTTACCGAGGGAAAGCAACCAGCGCGTTGATCGCGGCACTACGGGATCTTGAGCATCAATATCAAAATACGAAGCGTAAGTAGAAGATATGTTTTAGATGATAATCTGGCTTAATCATAAGAATTTGAATAATAGATCATATTGTTGGTTACAGTAGTTAGTTTTAAAATTTATTAAGAAGTTTTTGAGCTTGAGCTTGATGTTGTATGAAGTTTTCTTATCACAGTGGATAACTAGAAAGCAGTGGGCTATTTATGTATACTTTTACAAATTAAATATTTTGTATAACTTATTTACCATAAAGGGGCTCTTTTAAAATGAAATCTATATTTGTAAAGTCTACATTAGTATTAGCAGTTTTGGGTGGATTAGCAGGATGTAAAACTATCAATGACGCTTTAGATGGCGTTAACAACGCTTTAAGTGATATGAATTCGGCGCTGAATCCAGCGGAAGAAGTTTCAGCATCACAAATTTGTAAAGAATGGCGAAATAACGAAACGCGAGCAAATGCAGCTTGGCTGAATAAGAATATTATTTTAAAAGGTAAAATTAGTAGCATTTCTAATTATGATACGGTTTCTTATGACAAAAACAGTATGGTTCATTTAGATGTAAATGGCGGTGTTCGTGCAGCATTTGTTTTTGCAAATAATAATGCCGTTATGGATTTTAATAAGGGGCAGCGTATTACTTTAAAGGGAAAATTAACTAATATTTCTCACAACATTGGTTCAGGAAGTTGTTCATTTATTTTAGATAACTCATCTAAGGTGAATTAAAAATCGGGGTAGAAGTTTTTTTGAAGTTAACCCTAGATGAATTTAGGGTTAAATATAATCTGCAAGATTGTGAATAACAAGACATTATTTGCAATATCGGTATAGATTATAGAATGTGTTATGATCATTTTTTGTTAAAAAGATGAAAAAAGATTGGCAATCATTTTAGTTGCATGCTACATTCAGGTCGTAGTATCGAAAAGAGCAGTGCTGGGTTACTTCCATGACCTTTCCCACTCTCTAAACTTGGTACAAAAGAATATTAAATGCTGTTAATAGTAACTGCAAAACCATTCGAAGATCGTTTAGCCACGGCATATAAGAATGGATAAACCAGTGAATAGAAACCCTTAGTGATCAATCATTACTGTTGGTGTCTGTTCTCTGGTTTTTTTTCATCAAAAATAAGTGAAGATGATGAAAGATAAAGGCTTTATGGTTAATAGTTTAAGAAACAGATAATGAATTTTTATTACTGAAGTTAAAATTTAAAAATATATAGGAGCAGACAAGATAAGTCTTGAATGCTCAATAACAAGATAATGGAGAATAGTATGTCTAGATTTATTCAAAAAAATAGTAAAGTTGAAATCAATTACAATGAACAATCAAAACGCTTATTAGATATTAAATTATCCCAAGAAGTGGTTAAAAATTTCCTTGAGCGTATTCGTAAAGAAGGCATTAGTGTTCAACATCTTGAATATACTCCTTATGAGCGTCAAGTGATTGCAAGTTATCTTGATGAGGAAGTCGGTAATGGTTTCGGTAATATGCTCCGTGATATTGTCAATGACCGTGAAACAGGTGGTTTTACAATTGGTTTAGAAGGCGTTTCTAAAGATACTGATGAATATGTGATCTTCTCAACAGCAGTTGCGCATTTAGTGGGGATTTCTAACTTTGACTCGATGACAGGTAAATATTACGCACGTTTCGTGGTAAAAGATACCGATGCGAGTGACTCATATTTACGTCAAGCATATCGTCTGTTTACGATGCATACTGATGGAACGTTCGTCAATGAAGCAACAGATTGGTTACTGATGATGAAGATGGTAGAAGAAAATGCGGTAGGTGGTGAGAGCCGTTTACTTCACTTAGATGATTGGGCTGAGCTTGATAAATTCTATAAGAGTGCTTTAGGTGAGCATAAGTTCCAATATATCGCACCACCAAGTAAAAACGTGCAAGAAATTGTTTATCGTAAATTATTCTTCTTGAAAAACAATAAACCATGCATCTGCTTTATCGATCAGTTCGCTTATCCTGAAACAATTGATGAAGCGAAATTCTTGAAAGCGTTATCGCATTCTATTGAGTCAGATAAGAGTGTTATTGAGCTGAAATTAAATGTGGGTAACTTAGTGGTACTTAATAACGAATTCTGGATGCATGGCCGTGCAGCATTCGAGAAAAACCCAGATTTAAATCGTGAACTTCTTCGTCAACGTGGTCACTTCTACGAGTAATCGTTGCAGAGCTAATCGTACAAAATAGCGTTAAGAGATAGGTATATTTATTAGTTAAAAAGAAAGAAATCGCTCATTTATATATCTAAGAGAAGAGCCCTGATGAATAGTCATCGGGGCTTTTTTTATGCTCTTCGTGGGAGTGTTTTATAGTGTCATGAATTTTATAGTCGTTTTGGTTTAAAATTCCTGTTACAACTGTTGGTACGACATTAGGGTAAGCTTGCAAATATTTTTACTAGCGGTGCATCTCCTTTTCAAAGAATTTTTCATTCAAATAATTTACAGTCGACTTCACCATCAATGACCAGCTGAGTTTCTCTTTGAATATTGATGTTTTGAGGGAATGTCTGTCTGCCAATACTTCGATTAGA
>DXHP01000147.1 GCA_019113305.1 Candidatus Ignatzschineria merdigallinarum
TATCCCGAAAAGTTGAGATAGATCTCAATCGCATAAGCATAAATCGCAAGAATCAGTTCAATCGTATGATATTCAGAAGGATTATCAAACATCGGCTTTACAAAGGCTTGCGAGAAAAAAGCGCTGAGCCAATAAACTTTAATCACCGCCAAGATAATCAACATAAATGCGCGATGCGGTTCCAATACAGAACGCGGCGTTGGATCTTGCAACTTCGGTAAAAAGAGCTTCGCCCGATTAATCGGACCGGCAATAATACTGGGGAAGAATGATAAAAAGAGCGCAAAATCGAAGAAACTCACCGGTGCCATTCCTCGCCACTTTTCCGAAGGAATACCGGTATTTCGCTGATCGACTGCCCGCTCATAAATCGAAACGAGATAACTCATCGAATGGAACGTATAAAAAGAGATCCCGATCGGAAGAATAATCTCCGCTACCGGCAATGAGAGATCGATTCCCCATTCGCCGAGCTGATGCTGTAATTGCGGCGCAAAAAAATTAAAATATTTAAAAACGGCAAGATTCCCTACGGCAGCAATCACAGAAATGGCAAGCCATAATTTCGGTCTTAGACTGTAAACAATGCCAGTAGAAAGCAGATAAAGAACCACCGTATAACTACCCAAAATCATGGCAAAATGAATATTAAAAAGCCCAACAATCAGATAGCTACTTATCAATAGAATCAAATTTTGGATGGCGACAGAAGATCGAAAACTCCAATAAACGCCAAAAAAGAGGATAAATATTGCCGAAAATTCTATTGATAGATAACTCACAATCCAACCTTACATATCGATTTTATAATATTTTTTATAATGTTCATGACAACCTATATCTCTATTCACTGATTATCGTCAATCATCGAATTTAGCATACTTCTAACAGGCACGATTTAAATCAAATTAAGAAGTTATTCTACGTGTTTGTAAGTGAGTTTCAACCCTTCATTTTGCATAGGAAATAGACCTTTTGACAATAACATACAAATAAAATTTTATTTACATAAAAATTTAATGTAAATTAAAAATATTAATTATTAATATAAAAATAAAAACACAAAACACATTCATAAAAAATATTGCAATATTTTAAATAATATAAAGCCGTAAAATTTATAAGTGACAACAAAGCCCTACGACTCCTATTTCCCAAAATTTTATTATTCGACCAGCCATGAATAGACCTTTTATAACACTCCTTCTCTGTATTCTGCCATTCCCTGTCACCTTTGCCGAAGAAGTCGCGCTAGATAGTCATGCTAAAATCGCTTTAACTCATTGTGCAGAAGTGGCTATTGAACAAATAAATGGTAAAAGCCGAGAGTTTTGTATAACTCTCAATACGCCAAAAAACGACCCCCAACAATAATGGGAAAGAACGGTACATCACTAGAGAAAACCGCTATATGCTTTTACTAATCGCAATTTCTGTATGTTGTAACAAGCACTCTTAAAAATAGCGCTATCGAACTCCCTTAAGATATAACTAACGATTATTTCCCCATTAATTCCCTTTTTCGATATGATCTACTAAAGATCAGCATTCATAACTTTATCGATAAAGGAATCCTTGAATATAATTTATGAGCGATACTCTTCAATATTACAATGACAATGCGAAACAATTTTGTGAAACAACTTTCATCGTGGAAATGCGATCACTTTACCAACAATTTCTCCAATATATTCCTCTTGGAAGTTCTATTTTAGATATTGGCTGTGGTTCTGGTCGTGATACGCTCTACTTTCATCAGCAAGGATATCAAGTATTCGCGATCGATTATTCTCCTGAAATCGTCGCTCTAGCCCGTAAAAACACCAATCTCCCCATCAAACTACAAAGTTTTTACAACTTCACTGATCATGAAAAATATGACGGGATCTGGGCTTGCGCCTCACTACTGCATTGTGAAAGAGCGCGCTTACCAGAAGTACTATCCAATATTATTCATGCCTTAAAGCCCTCTGGAATCTGCTACCTTTCATTTAAATATGGCAACCAGAATCGTTTAAAAGAGGGGCGATCATTCACCGATCTCAATGAGAAGCAAGCAAATACGCTGCTCCAACAATTTCCTTCCATATCACTCTTACAACAATGGATTACTCTCGATCAACGACCTGATCGCAAAGAAAAATGGCTTAACATTCTCTTTAAAAAAGAGGCTTTGGCTCATGAAATGCCAACACCCACAGCAGAGATTCAAATTCAATTCATCACACAAATCCAGCAATTACTAGCAACCGCTAAAGCCACATCTACTTATAAATTTGCACTGTTAATGAGTTTGGTAAGAATCTCTATCGAAAACAACCTCTTAAGCGGGGAATCTCTTAAAATTCCCTTATCTGCTATTTCTGAAAAATTTATCGAAATTTATTGGCAACAAGCACGCCCTTATTTCACAAATCATGCACAACACCCAAACTCTGATACACCAGAGATCATATCGCAACAGATTTTAAAGCAAAACAATGGAAGGCAAGCTGTTGTTATTACGAGAATTTTAGAAGCACAAAAATTATATGCATCTCTCACCAACTTTAAAAAAAGCGGCGATCCGTGGAATAAACTTCTAAAATCAGTTGGCGATACGATTCATCAATATCCGCTAAAACATCTACAAATAAACGATAAAACACCTCAAGAATTTCTCTACCATTACGATCATTCCAATAAAAAAGATATCACATTACGACCCAATATCGCTTTTTGCCTTAGCCGATTTTCGATCTTTATTGAAGAGATCTGCCAAAAATATTGGATGGATAATATTCGAGATTTATCAGACAATCAGCGTCAGTTTGGCGACTTCCCCAATCTAGACGATTTCTTATTTAATACAGATAGAAATCATCTCTCCCAAATCAAACCGTTTCTTCATGCAATTCAACAAGGATGCTGTTTCTATTGTGGTCAAAAAGTCCCCTTATCGAAAGGAGAAATTGATCACTTTATTCCTTGGTCACTCTATCAATATGATACGGCTCACAATTTCGTTTTAGCAGATAAAACCTGTAATAATCAAAAAAGCAGTAACCTCGCTACCCAACATTTTTATGAAAAATGGTTAATGAGAAATGCAGAGTTTGATCTAGAAATTTCTGACGAAATAGGCAAGCATGGTTTTTTAGTGGATCGCCAACGCTCAGAAGCGATCGCCAAAAATTATTACTATCAGATATTTAAAACACATGGAGATCGTGGTTTCTGGCAGCCTAGCATATTACTTAAACCTTCGGCTTCACCCAAAGATAATAAGCAATCACCAGTAACATGAGCCAAATAATACCGGCATATAGTGCGCTTCTTGCCGGTGCGTAATAGCCTAATAATCCAAGCACAAAAAGCATAAAGGCAATGGCAATTGCCGGACCAACTGGCCAAAATGGTACAGGGAATTTGAGGTTTTTAATCGCTTCTGCGGATAACTTCCGGCGCATCGCGACTTGTGAAATCAACACCGTGAGCCACACCCAAACAGTGGCAAAGGTTGCCATCGCCGCAATCAAAAAGAAGAGTTCATCAGGAATTAAATAATTCAAGAAAACACCCACCATTAATACTAGCAACATGGTTAGAATCGCAAAAATCGGGACACCATTACTCGAAAGTTGCCCGTAGATCTTCGGCGCTTGTCCTTGCTTTGCTAAACCATACATCATTCTTCCGGCACCAAAGAGATCACTATTAATCGCGGAAACAGCAGCTGTAATCACCACAAGATTTAAGATGTTTGCCGCAGACTCAATGCCTAACCCCATAAATATCGTGACAAATGGGCTGCCATCTAAGCCAATCTGATTCCATGGAAAGAGCGATAACAAAACTAACATTGCTAGAAAATAGAAGAGAAGAATCTGAATCGGCACAACATTAATCGACATCGGAATCACTTTTTCAGGATTCTTTGCTTCTAATGCTGTTAAACCTAAAGTTTCTACGCCGCCAAAGGAAAACACGACAATCGTTAAGGAGATAATCACGCCATGAATGCCATACGGCATAAATCCACCATGTTCCCAAAGATTTGAGATGGAGCTCGTCACACCGCCATCACTAGAACCTAATGTCATTCCACTCAATAAAATATACGCGCCGGCAATAATCATCAAAATAATAGCGACGACTTTTAACAAGGATAACCAGAAACCTAGCTCACCAAAATATTTAACGGTGCAGAGATTAATACCCGATAATAGTAGCGAAATTCCTAAAGCCCAAACCCAAGGATCGATTTCGGGATACCAAATACGCATATAGACTGCAAATGCGGTCACATCCGCAATACAGACTAATGCCATTTCAAACACGTAAGTCCAGCCAGTAATAAACCCCGATAACGGACCTAAGTACTTCGTCGCATACGCACCAAAAGCGCCCGGCATCGGATGATGCATAACCATTTCGCCCAATGCGCGCATCACCATAAATACGGCAATACCCGACACCAAATAAGCGAGTAAAACCGCAGGTCCAGCAAGCTGAATCGCATTGGCCGAGCCATAAAATAGCCCCGTCCCGACGGCAGAGCCTAACCCAATAAACAGAACGTGTCGTGCTGTGAGCCCTTTATTTAATTGCTGTGGAGCCATAACCCGCTTTCTTCCTCAAACATCAATGACACGATCCTTAGTTAATGATAAAACAAGAGACACGAATAGTATCACAGCAAGCCTTTTCGCTCCTCTTTAATCAAAATATGAGAGGTTTTTAAACATTATTGATTCACCGAACAATCTCATAAAATACTGAGACTTATCTTAATCAATCCCTCATATCTATGTCATAAACACCACAAAATAATGCGCATATAAACAAATATTGTCTAGTCATTGTGACGCTTTATATTCCTCTTATCCCCTATCCTATTTTTCCATTCTCAAAGAAAAGTATCTCATTGTACAGTAACTTCGAAATCATCTGATATAGGGGATTTAAAAGATTTTTAAAAATCTCCAACTCCCTTTTTTTATCTTCTAAATATTCCTTAAAATACGCTTTGAGAATCTCAACCACTGTAGTAGCATGCTAGATCAACCTAGTCATTTATTTCTAGAGTATTAGACAATTATATTCACAGCAAAACCTTATTAATCATTCATATAAAACAAGACCTTCTCATGGCTATTCCAAAATTTAAGAGCATTAAAAACTATCTTCTCAACGGCATCTCCTCTGGAGAGTTTCCCCCAGGATCACAGATTCCTACAGAATTAGCGCTCGCCAAAAAATTTGAAGTTAGCCGAATGACAGTCAATCGTGCCGTTAATGATTTAACAACGCAGAATGTTTTAACCAGAACGCCCGGAAAAGGGACATTTGTTACAGGACAAAAATCCGCAACATCTCCGGCAAATATTGGGGATATCAAACAAGAAGTCATTGCCCGTGGAAATGATTATAGTGTGAAGATCCTCTCACAAAAAACGATCGCGGCCGATGAATCAACCGCGCTCGGATTAGGCATTCATACCGGTGCAAAAGTCTATTTTTGCCAAGTAC
>DXHP01000148.1 GCA_019113305.1 Candidatus Ignatzschineria merdigallinarum
GAACCTCATAAGGATGTGCAGATTTCATCGCATGAACAGCATCCATAATGAGATCATCAGCTACAACGAGTTCCACTCGCCATTCTGGAACGGTTTTTAGTGCATCAATGGTGCCAGAGTAGGGATTACTACCAGCTAATGGTTTGAATTGTCCTTGCCCTAGAACTTGCCAAGCACAGTGCGAATACTCTCCAATCTTGCCACCGCCGGCATTAAAAATGGCATTTTTGACAATCTCAACATGAGAATCGGGCACAAAAAATATGAATTTATACATCTTTTATTCCTATTTCGGTAAAATAAGCGAAGGACTTTAAGAAAAAGTGGGGGAGTTGAAATCAATTATTCCCTAATAAGTCCATTGTACTCACATCATTTGCACTGTTGCAAAAGGAGAATGAATATATGAAACGATTATTAGGTGTGATGTTTGCGGGCGCCGTTTTAACGGCCTGCGCTTCTACCGCACAGAACCAAGTTATTTTGAAAGTTGCATCTTCTCAGGCTGAATGTGTGGGTGTTGCACCGCAAAAATGTTTACTAGTTCAGGAAGTTGCGGAAACAGTGGCAGCAATCGCTGATTGGGAATTTTTCTATAGTAATATTGATGGATTTACGTATGAGCCGGGGTTTGAATATACTTTGTTAATTGATAAAGTGCCGCGTGAGCATGTCGCAGCAGATCAGTCTTCGATGATTTATCGTTTGGCGAAGGTTGTCGATAAAACCGCTAAAACCTCAGAAAATATGCCAAAAACATTGAGCATGACAAAAATTAGATAAGTTAGGATTATCGTTTATTAATGGAATTTTACTATAATCCGTCAATTTCTCCTTGGCTTGATATTCTCTATCAAGACGAGGAGATTATGGTGATTAATAAACCGGCTGAATTGCTGTCAGTGCCGGGAAAAGCCGTTGAATTATGGGATAGTGCGATTACTCGTGTGCAATGGGAATATCCTTATGCCGAAACGGTTCATCGTTTAGATATGTCGACGAGTGGCATTCTTGTTGTTGCATTAACGAAAAATGCAGAGAGAGAAATGAAGCGACAATTTCGGGAACGAGAAACATCAAAACGTTATATCGCTGATGTTTGGGGGATTATGGAAGAAGATGGGGGATTAGTGAATTTACCATTGATTTGTGATTGGCCCAATCGTCCGAAACAGATGGTCTGCTTTGAACGTGGGAAAGATGCAAAAACGGAATATCGCGTTTTATTTAGAGACTTTGAAAATAATTTTACGCGCGTTGAATTAACCCCCATAACCGGCAGGTCGCATCAACTACGTGTCCATCTTCTATCGCTTGGGCATGTGATCTTAGGTGATCGATTTTATGCCGAAGGCGAAGCTTTTACCCAAAGAAATCGTCTAGCGCTCCATGCTAGTGAATTAAGCTTTAAGCATCCATTAACCGCTGAAAAAATGCATTTTATAGCACCTTTAGATTTTTAATATCTATCGATTAGTCTCATTATTTGGTTTGAAAGTAGGCGTTACAATAAATATTGTAAATATTGAAATGCCGTTTTGAAAAGTGATCTGAGAGTATCAAGATCGCTTTTTTTTATCTAATCTTTCAGCCTATTGATAACTGTGAAAATAACCTTAAAAGATGGAAAATCGGAAAGTTATCTTTCTTGAAAGATTTACTAAAGTAGCGAGACTGTGGATGAATAAGCTATGATTGCTCATATTATTTTTTATTTTATGTCAACGACTTCACAAGGATTTTCGTAATCATGGTTCGTATTCCTTATTTGGAACAAAAAGGTATCACTCTTTCCCCTAAAGTCTATTTTATTGATGCTTTAAGCTATATGGCATTGGGATTGTTCTCGTCACTATTGATGGGACTAATTATTAAAACATTAGGGCAGCAATTTAGTATTGAATCTTTTGTCGAGCTTGGCGGTTTTGCAATGGATCCGAAGATTGTCGGTGGTGCAATTGGTGTGGCGATTGCTGCGAGCCTAAAAGCGCCACCGTTGATTCTTTTTTCTGCGGTATTTGTGGGGGCTTTTGGGAATCATTTAGGAGGACCTGCCGGCGCTTATGTTGCGGTATTAATTGCAGTGGAAACGGCAAAGCTGATTTATAAGCTGACGCGTTTAGATATTATTTTAGTGCCGTTTACGACGTTTATCGTGGGATTTTGGATCGCAAAGTGGATCGGAATTCCTATTAGTGAATTAATGAATGGTTTAGGAGAACTCATTAATTGGTCGACAGAACAGCAGCCTCTCATCATGAGTATTTTAGTTGCTACTTTAATGGGATTAGCTTTAACAGCGCCGATCTCTAGCGCCGCACTCTCTTTTATGTTGGGATTAGATGGCTTAGCTGCTGGCGCTGCTGTGATCGGTTGTAGTGCGCAGATGATTGGTTTTGCAACCAGTAGTTATCGTGAAAATGGTCTTGGAGGTTTTATTGCACAAGGCTTAGGAACATCGATGTTGCAAATCGCCAATATTATTAAAAATCCATTGATATTGCTTCCACCAACTATTGCGGGGATGATTGCTGCACCGATTGGTGTGGTGCTCTTTAAAATGACCAATAATGCCGCCGGCGCAGGAATGGGCACAAGTGGATTTGTAGGGCAGTTCATGGCGTTTGAGTCGATGGGTTTTTCTTGGATGACAGCCCTTTACGTATTGCTTTGCCATTTTATTTTGCCAGCAATGATCAGTTATCTGTTAGCAAAATGGTTTTATCAAAAAGGGTGGATAAAAATGGGTGATATGAAGTTGCACTATGAGTAGTGCTCTCATAAAGGCTTAGAATTCTGTATTATCAAATGGTTATAAAATAGTACTGCTTTAGTGCTATTTTAGGGCTACTTGTTCAAATAAGAGTTGTGCTACACTGATTTTGGATATGATATTTCCTTGTGTTGATGAGGCTAAGATTATTTTTTATGTGATTTTATCTTTAGTTAATCTTTCGGGAAATATCCGTAAAAAGGCTAATTGGATAGATAAAAAGGGATCAATAATGACAAATAGAACAGATATTACCATGGGCGGAAACGCAATTACATTGATTGGTTCAGAAGTCGTTGTCGGTGAAAAAGCACGTGACTTCTCGGTCGTAAATTTCGATCTTAAACCGGTGACGTTGGCAGATTTTGTCGGCAAGGTAAAAGTGATTTCAGTGGTACCTTCTATTGATACTGGCGTTTGTTCAATTCAAACGAAAAAGTTTGAAGCAGAAGCAACGGCTCTGAAAGATACGGTCGTATTAACGATTTCTGTGGATTTGCCATTTGCGCAGAAACGTTTTGCTGGAGAGAATAAAATTGAAAATAACCATCTGTTATCAGACTATCAGACACATGATTTTGGTGTCGAATATGGGTTTGAGATTGAAGGTTTAGCATTATTGGCACGCGGCGTCGTTGTCATTGATAAAGATGATGTTGTGCGTTATGTTGAATATGTGAAAGAAGTTACAACTGAGCCTGATTACGATGCAGCTTTAGAAGTTGCAAAATCATTAGCATAGAATTGTTGTTAAAGAGAGATAGCGGATTGTTAGCTCTGAAATAACAAGAATGGGAATGAATAAAAAGCCCTTGAAGTCATCAGATTTCAAGGGCTTTTTTATTAGAATGCGTAATGTTCTTTATTAATCATTATTTACCGGCAGCTGTGAGGCTTTCAAGATATTGATTGATCGTATCAGATTCATACATCCAATTAACGGTTCCATCTGCATTGCTAATACGAAGACATGGCACTTGTTTTTTCCCGCCTTCATTAAGAAGTTCATTCGCAAACGTGTCATTACCTTTTGCATCACGAAGTTCAATATTG
>DXHP01000149.1 GCA_019113305.1 Candidatus Ignatzschineria merdigallinarum
TATTACGGCAAAAGTATTGAAGGGTGAGCCGCCGATTGTGGGCCGTCCGGGTGCGCATTTGTCGCCGGTAGATTTGGTGGCAGAAAAAGAGAATCTAGAATCTTATTTAGGCTTTTCCGTAAGCGAAGCAGATCTCGCATCTTATCTCATGTATCCAACCGTATTTAAGAACTTTAAAGCGCATCAGGAAAAATATGGTAATGTTTCTAATATTCCTTCCAAGATCTATTTTTACGGACCAGAAAAAGATACTTATCACACAGTAGAACTCGATCAAGGGAAAGATCTTCTCATTAAACTTTTAGCGATTTCACTCCCCGATCAAACAGGACATTGTAATGTCTTCTTTGAACTTAATGGTGAAACACGTGCTTTCTCGATTCAGAAGAACGATTTAGTGAAAGATCTACCACTTCGTGAAAAGCGTGAGAAGGGTAACCCTTATCAAGTTGCGGCGATGATGCCGGGCGTGGTAGGCACAATCCACGTCAAAGTGGGCGATATCGTCAAAGAAGGCGATGCGATTGTGACGCTTGAAGCAATGAAGATGGAAACAACGCTTCGCGCAGAAAGTTCTGGTGCGATTGAGCGCGTATTAGTGGTGAAAGGCGATGTTGTAGAAGCGGATGACTTATTGGTGGAGATCGATAAATAGAGTCGAGCAGCAATATTGATTGATGTTAAGGGAGATTTCGGTTTAAGGATAGCGATTTTAGTAAGGTTATTTAAAACCGATTGATTATCCCCACAATTCATAATAAAAAAAGCGTTCCTCATCTTATCAGGAGCGCTTTTTCATTGCATCTCTTCGGGGATACTTATTTCGGTTTCAGCATTCTAGCAATCACAGCTGACAGGTAATTGAGGCAAGTATGTCAGTATTTTATCTAACGATATCTCGATTTTAAAAAAGTTTTAACGCAGTTTATTACTGAGGCGCTTAGGAGTTCATGCAGTGATGATGAGCCGAGACTTTTGTGGTAATTTTATAGATCCAAAATGCCATGCTAAAGACAAAAATAGCGGCAAGTAAAGCGACCATGAAGCCCGCACTAATACTCTTTTCATCAATGACGAATCCCGCCATTGCAGCACCCAACGCAACCCCAATTCCTAATCCTGAGATTAACCATGTTAAGCCTTCTGTTAGCTGATCTTCCGGTACGGATTCTTCTACTAGACTCATGGCAATAATCATGGTGGGAGAGAAGAAGAAACCGGCGATAAAGACGACGGTAGAGAGCGAGACAATATCCCAGACAAAAATGAGGGGAATAGAGGAGATCATTGTGGCGATTGCGGCAATCATGAGCATTTTCGATAGCGATAATGAGAAACGAACGGCGCCAAATAGGAGTCCGGCAAAGCAAGAGCTAATCGCATAAAAAGAGAGAACCATGCTTGCAGATGCCGGCATATTTTGTATTTTAGCAAAGGCAACGCTTGCCACATCAATCGTGCCGACAATAATGCCGAGAAATATCATTAATATCGCTAAAAGTTTCACGACAGGAAGACGGATCACTGAGTGATGTATCACCGCTTGCGCTTTGATCGGAGGTTCGGTGCTTTTTTGTAACACAAATGCTGTTACGCCAATAGCTAAAAAGAGCATCGCTAATAAAGGTCCCGCTTGGGGAAATAGTGCAACACAGAGCCCTACAGAAACCGGTGGACCGACGATAAAGCAGAGTTCATCAAGCACGCTTTCTAACGCGTAAGCTGTTTGTAGTTCGGGTTTTCCTCGGTAGATCTCTGTCCATCTTGCACGCACCATTGCTGACATGCTGGGCATAAAACCGCCGGTAATGGCAAAGATAAATAATAACCACGTGGGGAGTTCCCAATAAGCGACCGCCAGAAGCGCGAGAATACTGACTAGTGCAATTAAGGTGGCAAAAGGTAATACGCGGCTTTGTCCATATCGGTCAACGGCTCGAGAAATTTGCGGGGCAATCATGGCGCAAGATAGCGTGAATAGCGCGGCAACACCGCCGGCAAGTGTATAGCTTTTTTGAAGTTCTGAAAGCATGGTAATAATACCAATCGCTGTCATGGAAACCGGAATTCTTGCAATTAATCCTGCGAATACAAATCCTTTACTTCCGGGCGTTTTAAGGAGTTGCAAATATGAAGCCATAATGGTCCTTTTGGGTAATAAAATAACATACGCCTTGTATGTCGATACTCAAGGAAAGGATTGTATTTGCGCAGGTCTACGATGTCAATTAGAATAGCTCAAAATTCATTCTATTAGGAGAGTGTATCGACATGGCAAAAACGCCTACTAAACGTGAAAAAATGATGGAAGAGACGCAGGAAAAATTACTGAAAGCTGCGCGTGAATATTTTGGGAAATATGGGTATGCCGCAACATCAATGGATGAGTTTACAGCTAGTGTTGGTTTAACTCGCGGTGCACTTTATCATCATTTTGGCAGTAAAAAAGGGCTTTTTGCAGAAATTGTGACGCAAATTGATACGGAAATTGATGAGGTACTACAAGAGATCGCGAATAAAGAAGATGATCCTTGGAGAGCGCTCTATAAGCGAGGAATTGCTTATCTAAAACGATCTTTAGATCCTGAGTTTCAGCAGATCTTATTAAAAGATGCTAAAGCGATTTTAGGGACGGAATTGATGAGTATTCAGAGACGTTGTATGGATTCGGATATTGCACTGATAGAAGATGGGATGAAAAAGGGCGTGATTCGTGTGAGTAGCCCGAGAATTATGGCGGTTATGCTCGACGGTAGTTTGTTTGAGTCCGCATTTTGGATTGCGGAAGCGGAAGATTCAGAGGCACGATTAGCAGAAACGCTAGAATGTTGGCGAGTTTTGTTAGAAGGAATTAGAGTATAGATCAGGATCTTTGAAGATATCGACTGTATTGATGATATTTTTTACAGTAAATATATTTACGGTGATATTTCATAAAATGATCACAACAAAATTGTGAGAGATTTTTTCGTTATCTTATCGCTATATCCCATTATTATTAAGGAAAAGAGACCAAGTGTGGTCTCTTTTTTTGTGAGAGGTTTTACTAAAAGCTTCACTGAAAAGTCAGATAACGATCATCATTTAGGTTTAAAAATATTGGTAATAGATTGTTAGTGAGCGTTTGATACACGTAGGCAAATATTCTTCCCAACCGCACATCAAGTTGAAAAGAGGGTTTTAGCACGGTCATTTAAAATGGATGTTCTTATAAAATTAACTTCAATATAAAAAACCTTTCAGGTCATCTATAAAAGAAGCAGAATAAAATTGGTTAAATGGAAGTGATTAATCCATCAATGGGATTAATGGATAGATTGCTAGAAAATATATTGTTAATAATGTAAAAAAACATTGTCTGTTTATTGTAAACTTAGATATACTTATGTAAATAAGATTTATTCTCAAATGATATTTATTAAAAGGATTGTTGTATGAAAAAAACGATGAAGCTTTCAGCGCTTGTTCTTTCACTTGGGATTTTAGCGGCTTGCGCAATGACGCCGGCAGAGAAGGCCGCACAAGCTCAAGAGCGCGCACAACAAATGTTGGATACGCAAGTAAGCTTGGCGCAGCAATGTAGCCCAGAAGCGGCGCAATTGATGAAAGAGATGCCAAATGCGAATAAGCTCTCAGAAACACAGAAAAAAGTCTTTGAACAAAAATATGTAAAAGCGGTAAATAACCAAGCTTTCCAAGCATGTTACAACATGGCATGGAAAGATTACCGTGAGCAAAATGCAATGCAAGCAGAACAGATGGCTGTATGGGCAAATACAGATGCCAATGCTTGGAATGATGGATTCTTCTATGACAATCCATTTGCGTGGGATTACCCATTTTAATTGATGCTAATAATGGTGAATAATCACTGTTATTAGGGATTGATAATTCATCTTAAAAGTTCAAAATAACCCGCTTTTACGGGAATTTACCAATATGTTTTATTAAACCACCATGAATATATGGTGGTTTTTTTATCTGTTTTACTAATGGATGGTTCACTTGTTATCAAGTTGTTAAAAATTATTTATACGATAGAGATTCCTTTCTTAATGAGCTTAGAGGTTTCACGTATATGTTTCGTCAGACAACTATTTTTACAGCACTTTTTCTCACTTCAGTTACATTTGCAGAGCAGGAGTTTCCGGCAACATTATCGGGTCATGCGTATCTGCCGGCTAATACGATGATCTCAGCCCCGAATAATGCACCGGATGATCTTCATGTGAGTGGTAAATTTACACAGGGAATTCGTAATGATGTTATCGGCAGCTTAGAAGGGAAATCCCAAGGTCGCCCAACAGGATTATCTGTTCCTTTTGATGGGCAGCCGATTCAAGGACATTCTGGCATTAAACGCATGAATGATGGTTCTTATTGGTTATTAACGGATAATGGTGCAGGTTCTAAAGCTAACTCGCCAGATTTTATGCTCTATTTGAATCAATATGATGTGGACTTTAATAGTAATGAGTTTAAGCGTCTTAAAACCGTGTTTTTACAAGATCCTGATAAACGCGTCCCTTTTAGAATCCAAAATGAAGCAACGAAAGCGCGTTACTTAACCGGCGCTGATTTTGATCCTGAGAGTTTCCAATTTGCCGGCGGTTATCTATGGATTGGTGATGAATTTGGGCCTTATCTGATTCAAGCGACAACAGATGGGAAAATCGTCGAAGTTTTTGAAACCACCTTTAAAGAAGAAACGCTTCGATCGCCGGATCATTATGCTTTAACAACGCCAGGAAATCCTACGCAAACGCTCGATTTTGAAGTGCTTCGCTCAAAAGGGTTTGAAGGAATGGCAGTCAGTCACGATGGCTCGATGCTCTATCCCTTATTAGAAGGCGCATTGGTGGGAACAGATGGTTCGGTCTTACAAATTTTAGAGTTTGATGTCGCAAAACGTCAGTGGACCGGCAATTATTGGAATTATCCTTTAGCACAAAAGGGGTTATCAATTGGTGATTTCAATATGATTGATGAAGAATATGGTTTAGTCATTGAGCGTGATAATGGAGAAGGTGTTGTGGAATTTGCTTGCCAAGAAGGAGAAGCAACCACGACCTGTTTTGATCAAGCGAATTTACCAAAGATTAAACGCGTCTATAAAATTAGAATGAATGCTGATAATCAACAGCAAAATGTGGAGAAAATAGGTTATATCGATCTATTAAAAATTCAAGATCCCGATAATCTTGCGCGTAAAGCTTTAAGTGCCGGCAATTTTGTATTTCCATTCTTTACAATAGAAAATGTGGATATCGTCGATAGCGAAACGATCATTGTCGGCAATGATAATAACTTGCCATTTTCTAGCAGTCGAGAGCCTAATAAGGCGGATGATAACGAATTAATTTTGTTAAATGTGAAGTCGTTATTAGAG
>DXHP01000150.1 GCA_019113305.1 Candidatus Ignatzschineria merdigallinarum
ACCGTGAAACTTAAAAAATACAATCCCATTAATCGGACAAGTAATATCAAAATCCACCTTTTACAATCTTTAGCAAAAGGGGAAAAGATGGAGCTGATCCTGCAAAAAAGTACTGAACTTGGAATCACTTCTATCACGCCATTAGCTACTGAACGCAGCGTTATGCATCTTAAAAAAGATCAAACCGAAAAACGGTTAGAACGCTGGAATAACATCATTACCTCCGCCTGCGAACAATGCGAATTAAATATCCCACCAATGTTGCACGCGCCAATCTCTATCGAAAATTGGATTCAAGACGTTTTACCAACCTTAAACACGACTGTTATTACTCTTGCGCCAACGGCGATCCATTCGCTAGGAAGTTTTTTAAAAGCTTTCAGCATGCCCGAGCATCCTCATTCTGAAGACAATTCCGCTCAGGAAATCACTGAACACTCTTTCACCATTGTGATTGGACCGGAAGGTGGATTAACGGAAGATGAGATTCAAGCATTACAAGATGCCGGCGCAAAAAGTGTTTCTCTCGGGCAACGTATTCTACGCACTGAAACAGCGGCTCTATCCGTTATTTCAACGATACAAGGCTTAATTGGCGATTGGTCCACAATGACAGAAATGGCTTTTGAGGATTAAAAATAACAATGGTTACTACGAGCAAAGATCTCAGTCATTTCGACTTCAAAATAACGAGGACAATTGCTGACGCAAAATTAGCAAAAGAGTGCAAACATTCTCCCAAGCCGTACATCAACTTTGAAAGAAAATTTGAGATTGATAATTTAAAACCTATTGCACTATGATTCGCTTTTTCTGTAACCTGATTAACAATCTCTCTCAGACTAGAAAAATCATCTCTCCCTTTTTAGAAATGCTTTATGCTGAGAGAGTTTATAAAAAAACATTATTACGCTTTCGAGGAAGTTTATGAATAAGACACCTAGAATCATCTTTATTATGGATCCCATCGAATCTCTTCTTCCGATCAAAGATACAACGATTGGCATGATGATGGGCGCGGCAAGCCTTAATCTTCCGATTTTTTATACCGAGCAACAATCCATCTACCTATTAGAAGGTGTTGTCCAAACAACGGCGCAAGAAGTGACGCTCAATATTGCCGGCGATAATCAACTTGTGAGCTTAGATGATTGGTATTCATTAAAGCCATCAGAAAACCTCACATTTGGACCGAATGATATTGTTCTGCAGCGTAAAGATCCACCATTTAACATGCATTACATCCACACCACTTATCTTTTAGAGCTCATGGAAAAACAAGGGGCTTTCGTCTGTAACCGTCCAGATTCTCTTCGAGATTGTAATGAAAAGATGTTTACAACGTGGTTTCCTGAACTCTGCCCACCGACGCTTGTTACCAGCCAAAGCTCGCACATTAAAGCCTTTATCGAAAAGCATCACGATACGATCGTCAAACCACTTGATGGCATGGGCGGCAGCTCGATCTTCAGGGTTGCAGAAAAAGACCCCAATCTTAATGTGATTCTTGAAACACTCACAGAACACAATACCACTTCGATTATGGTTCAGCGTTATATCCCAGAGATTAAACAAGGCGATAAACGTATTATCCTCATCAATGGCAAACCGGCACCATATTTACTCGCTCGAGTGCCGGCAGAAAATGAGACACGCGGTAATCTCGCAGCAGGTGCAACCGGCATTGTGCAAGAGCTTTCAGAAAATGATCAACGAATCTGTGATGTGCTCGGCCCTGAACTCGTCAAGCGCGGTCTCTATTTTGTGGGTCTTGATGTGATTGGCAATTATCTCACTGAGATCAATGTCACAAGCCCAACCGGCATCCGTCAAATTGATCAAGAAAAAGGAACATTCCTAGGGCGTGATCTTATGGAAACATTGCTTCATGAGTGGAAAAATCGTTAGTAGTAGATGGCTCAACTTTCCTATTGCCGGTGAGTTAATAGGGAAACTAGCGTAATCTCCGGAAGACAATCTCTCTAGATTGTCTTTTGTTTATCACGATAGCGCATCAGCCATTATAAAAGCTCTTTTAAACCAAAATAACTATAAGAGGAAATCATTCGATGTCATTCAACTCTCACAACCTTCTTCAACGCTTAGAATCCTTGGTCAATATCCCTTCGCCATCAGGATTCACAGCACAAGCGCTCAACTATATTGCTGCGGAATTAACAGCTCTGAATCTGCCGGTTCAGAGAACCCATAAAGGCGCGATCATTACCAAAATTGCCGGCAATGATGATTCTAGATCACGATTGCTCACGGCGCATATTGATACCTTAGGTGCAATGGTCAAATCTATTAGTGCTGATGGACGTTTAAAATTGACTAAAATCGGAGGATTTAACTGGAATGCAGTTGAAGGAGAGTATTGCCAAATCCATACGCGCACCGGAAAAACATTTACTGGCACGATTTTAATGCATGAAACTTCAGTGCATGTTTATCGTGATGCCGGTGATCTCCCAAGAGATGATGCTCATATGGAAATTCGCTTAGATGAAAAGAGTCAATCAAAAGCAGAGACTGAATCGCTCGGTATTCATGTTGGTGATTTCGTCTCCTTTAATCCTCGCTTTGAATATACTGATTCTGGCTTTATCAAATCCCGGCATTTAGATGATAAAGCGAGCGTTGCCCTACTTTTTTCGCTTATCGAAGTCATTCAAGCATCTTCTCAAACATTGCCTCATTCCCTCTACTTCTATTTCTCTAATAATGAAGAGATCGGTTATGGTGGAAACGCTTCGATTCCGGCAGATGTGGTGGAGTATTTGGCAGTCGATATGGGTGCGATTGGCGATGGACAAACGACCGATGAATATAGTGTTTCAATCTGCGCCAAAGATTCATCGGGTCCTTATCATTATGAATTCACCAATCACTTAATTCAATTAGCGCAAAAGAATGAGATCCCGCACCAAATCGATATCTATCCATTTTATGGCTCTGATGCTTCAGCGGCAATACGTGCCGGCTTTGATATTCGTCATGCACTGATTGGTCCCGGCATTGAATCCTCTCATGCACTAGAACGCACCCATTTAGATTCTATGAAGGCTTCATTAGATCTCTTAGTCGCTTATAGTTATTCTCACATGATGAAGTAGATCGATCTATTCATTGCAATGACTACACAGTCACGCTTTTTTCCGTATAATAGTTTTCATCATTTTTACATGTCACAGCCATATGATCATTATCAATGGAAAAGATGTCTGTAATATCAACGATAACAAATAATAAAGGATGCCTATGTTACGCTCCATGACAGGATTTTCTCGCGAAACAACGACGACTGAAATTGGCCAATTAAGCCTTGAAGTTCGTAGCGTGAACCATCGCTATTTAGATCCTACTTTTAAAATGCCGGAATTACTACGCGCACTTGAACCAGAACTACGCGAAACATTACAAAAAAATGTGTCGCGCGGAAAAGTTGAAGTGGCGATTCGTATCGACTTTGATGAAGCCGAAAGTGCACATCTCTCTTTTAATGAATCTGCGGCAAAAGAGCTCATTGCCATTCACGGTAAAGCCAATCATCTATTAGGCACTAGCACACAGCTTTCAGCACTACAATTGATGCAATTACCTGGCGTGATGAAAGCATCAAGCCTCAATGCCGACTCTATTAAAGAGTCACTTTTTTCACTCTTTAATGCGGCATTACAATCATTTTTAGCCAATCGTGAAAGAGAAGGCGCTCGTTTAAAAGAGATGATGCTTGATCGTTTAGATCAAATGGCAACACTCGTTGAAAAAGCACGAGAACAACGTCCAATTGCCGTTGAAAAAATTGAAGAGCGTCTTCGTAGCCGTTTAGAAAATTTAGATATCGAGCATGATCCACAACGCTTTGAGCAAGAACTAATCTATGTCACTCAACGCTTAGATATTGATGAAGAAATTGATCGTTTAACCGCTCACATCGCAGAGATGAAGCATGTATTTAGCCGCAAAGAACCCGTTGGTCGCCGTTTAGATTTCTTAACACAAGAACTCAATCGCGAAGCAAATACTTTAGGCTCAAAATCACAAGATGTCGTTCTCACCCAAATCGGAGTTGATCTAAAAGTCTTAATTGAACAGATCCGTGAACAGATTCAAAATATTGAATAAATATTCAATATTTTTCAATAAACTCATTGAGAGTGAAATCAGTATTGAATTACCACGTAAAGCTTCTTTTCATCGTTCATTTGCAGCTGAAGAGAATGCTTGCAAGCGAATAGCAATCTTACGCCAATAGGGACATCAGCTGTATTTAAACCGAAATGAGTAGCTTGAACTCACTTCAAAGAATATTAAGGATTCCCTAATATGACAAAAGCCCTGATTGAATCAGGGCTTTTTTTCTGGCGCGCCTAGGAGGGATCGAACCTCCGGCCTTTGGTTTCGGAAACCAACACTCTATCCAACTGAGCTATAGGCGCATTAAAGCTCAGCATTATATCACCAATAATTTCTTATGAAAGTAAAAAGCAGTCTGTTTATCATTTTTCTTAATATAAAATCACTTCTCAAAGTAATTTAAATTTTGTCCCAAGCTTATAAAAAATAATCTATTCCTTCCCTTACCTCTCCCAATACTTTACTCAAATAAAACTATTTCTCTCATTGCCAGCATCCAAAATAAAACATTATATTTATGCAATGGATTGACCAATGCATTTATATAATTTACATTTATAAAGCAAAATAGTGAGGTAATCTGATATGAAAGAAGCAACGAGAATTAGAGCTGAGAATTTAAAAGCTTGGATCGATAAGTATTATGGCGGAAAACAAGCCGCATTCATTGAAAAAACGGGCATGAACCAAGGTGAACTTTCAGCTTTGATTAATGGTCGCCGCGTATTTGGAGAACGAAAAGCCCGTTCCATCGAAGAGCTGGCAGATATGCCCAATATGTATTTGGAGCAAACTGAAGAGAGTGAACTCATAGAAATTTCTGCAGATATGAAAGGTATGGTTCCTGTGATCTCTTGGGTTGCTGCCGGTAATTTTAGTGATGCTGAGGTTTCAACCGCAGATGAGCTCATTAAATGGGTTCCCTGCCCAGCGCCCCATAGCAAAGGTACTTACGCTTTAACCGTTTCCGGCATTAGTATGCAAAATCCCAATGGTAATCCTTCATTTGAGGATGGCGACATTATATTCGTGGATCCAGCAAAACTTCCAGAGAACAAGTCGTGTGTCATTGTTTCATTAGAAGGCAGTAATAGTGCCACTTTTAAGCAGCTAGTCATTGAGCCAGATGGACGAAAATATATTATTCCTCTCAACCCTAACTGGGGCGATAAACCAATAGAGATTGAAGGAGATGCCTCTATTAATGGTGTTGTCATTGGGAAATGGGTCAATATTTTTTAAAGATATTTGTAATATTTTCGCTTCTTTTATCTCAAAATATCATCTGAAACATTAAAAATAAAAGATATTTCTCAATCTCCCTGATTTTTTGAATAACCTAAACACCGCTCAATAGCGGTGTTTTTTATGTCGAAACTCTTTCTAAATCCAATATCCCCTTTTTATTTATTACAAAAATTACAAATTTGCATTGCATTAAATATTGCAAATATGTAATATAAATTACATCTAAGAAATATCGTAATTCATTCGCAAATCAAAAAGAGTTTCTCACAATAGGTTAGTAGAAACTCTATTAAAACAGGAGAAGAGTATGAGAAACTTATTCAAAAATTTCGCGACATTCAATCGCCGTCAAGAAAAAAACCGTATTAAAAGTGATTCTCGTTTTAATAAAATTCAATCCATCGCTAATGAATATAGCGCTGATACACCTGAAAAAATCCAAGAAAGAATTTTTTTTGCGGAATCTAAACTCTCTCGTACTCCATTCTGGCGCCGTAAAGAGATGCAAATATTAACAGAAGCATTATATCGAGCACAAAATCTCATTATGAGTAGACAGCGTATTTATGAAAAACAGAGCACAATTGCACATGCCCCTATAGTTCTTCTCAAGAAAAAAATGGCTTAAGTCAGAAATATAGCTTCTACTCCACCCGCTTCGGCGGGTTTTCTTATGAGTTCATAACGCTGATTTAAACGATATCAAAATAACACTAGAATTTTTTACTTCATCATTTATGATGACAATTGAAATGCTAATATAGTTATTATTTTAATAAAAACAGTTCGTGATTAATCTATTTCTTCCTTAAATTATTCAGACATTGGACTTCAATATTGCTATGAAACAACTCTTTCTACTACTCTCCTCATTTCTTATATTATCTGCATGTGGATCAAAACTACATCCCTTAGAGGAACCCGCTAAATTCCGTCTACCACAAGTTGTTAAACCTGTAGATCTGATACAAGAAACTGATGTTATAGATGATTCTACCCATGAAAATACGCTAGCAATAGATATTGAATAACCAAAAACTCACAAAATAATGATTGATAGCATACATACTAATTTTAAGCAGGGAAAAACATGATTAAACATATTGTCTTAGTTCGCTTTAAAAAAGAAATTAACACATCCCAAATTCAGCAAATTTTCGAAAAAATCGGAAATCTAGAAAGTATATTGCCCAGCATGAAATCTTTTGATTACGGGAAATACAATGGCTCAATAGAACGTCACAAAGGTTTTGATTATGCATTTTATATGAC
>DXHP01000016.1 GCA_019113305.1 Candidatus Ignatzschineria merdigallinarum
AAAGGTGTAAAACCAGTTCGCGGCGGTATGCAAGGCGATCTCTACTGCTCAATTAAAGTAGAAACCCCGGTCAAACTCAGTACTGAACAGAAAGAGATGCTCCGTAAATTTGGCGAAACATTAGGTGAAAACCATGCGCCAAAACAGAACGGTTGGCTCGATAAAGCAAAACGCTTTTTTGAAGATCTAGGCAAATAATCTTGCTAAATTAAATCCTTAAAGCTTATTAGTATGAAGCTCTCGAATGAGTCGGGAGCTTTTTTATTGTCTCAAATTCACACCCTGACCTTCTCATTTCCACCGCTACGAAATACCATTTGGAAGGAAGATTGATTATCAGCATTCAATATATAATCGTGTCGGTTTAGAAATAACTACGGTAACTGTTGGCACAAAACTTTCATAAAACGCCCTTCCCCTCCTTATTCAAATCTTTATTGCCTTCATTTTGATAACCACTCTGAGGTGCTATTCCAAAGTCACAACATTAAAAATCTTGATGCATAAAATATTTGCGATAAAAAAACTTCACAAATCTGAAATTCAGTTTATGATATGGAAGTTTTGTGCCCAGGAAACAGCAATAACAAAGGTGGCAAAGCACTCATCTAATTTTTAATTCATTAAATTTCAATATGGAGTGAACCACGATGTCTGAAGATGTCAATTATAGCCAAGGAACCGTCCCTCTTCACCAACGCAAGAGTCTTCTATCACTTGCCTTTATCATGTTAGGACTGACATTTTTCTCAGCCAGTATGCTTGCCGGCGGTCGTGTTGGCGCGGGATTAGATCTGCAAAATTTCTTTATTGCAATTATCATCGGAAACTCATTTCTCGCCATTTATACGGCATTCTTAGGCTATATTGGTGTTAAAACTGGTTTAACAACGCATCTCTTAGCTCGTTATGCTTTTGGCAGAAGAGGTGCTTGGCTCCCCTCATTCCTACTTGCCGGTACCCAAGTAGGTTGGTTTGGCGTTGGGGTTGCGATGTTTGTTATTCCTGTTAGCGAAGTCACTGGCATCAATCTTTATCTTCTTAGTATCATTGCCGGCGCTTTAATGACTGGCACCATGTATTTTGGCATCGGCGCTATTGCCGCACTCTCTATTCTTGCCGTTCCTTCGATGACTATTTTAGGCGTTTATTCCGTATGGGAAGCTGTCACTTCAGTCGGTGGAATCAAAGCATTAGCCGCTGTTGAGCCAACTGATCCTTTAACAATGGCGAGTGCTCTTAGTATCGTTATCGGCTCCTTTATTAGCGCAGGCAGTTTAACTGCGGACTTCTTACGTTTTGGTAAAAATGCCAAAACAGCAATTATTGTTGCGGTTCTTGCATTCTTTATTGGTAATTCCCTCATGTTTATTTTTGGGGCAATGGGCACTTTAGCATTAGGAAAAGCTGATATCTTTGATGTTATGCTTATTCAAGGATTGATCATTCCGGCCATTATTATTTTAGGTTTAAATATCTGGACGACAAACAATAATGCACTTTACGCATCTGGGCTTGGATTTTCCAGCATGACTGGCATTTCAAGCCGAAAATTATCCATGATTTTAGGCTTTATTGGCACGATTCTCTCACTCTGGCTATATAACAATTTTGTAGATTGGCTGGTCTTTTTATCTTCTGCAATTCCGCCCATTGGTACGATTTTAATCGCTGATTTCTTCATGGATCGCAAACGTTACGCAAGCATTGCTAAAATGAATGATATTTTCGTGAACTGGAACGCAATAATCGCAGTCGCAATTGGTGTTATTGCGAGCTATACTTTCAATGGAATTGTGCCGCTAAACTCGGTAATTGCAAGCCTCATCACTTATATATTGCTCGAAAAAACACTCGGTGCTAAAAATCATATTCGATAGGAGTTACGATGACAACTGTTATTCAAAATGCCCACCTTCAAAATCAAGATGGCTTATGGCAGATCGCCATGCAAAATGGCAAATTTATAAAAATCGTGCCACAAGATCATAACCTTGAATTAGGTGCTAACATCGAGATCATCGATGCTGAACAAGGCTTAGTAATCCCGCCGTACATTGAACCTCATATCCATTTAGATACAACGCAAACTGCCGGTGAACCAAAATGGAATGAATCTGGAACACTATTTGAAGGAATTGAGCGTTGGGCAGAACGTAAAGCACTATTAGATGAAGCCGATGTAAAACGCCGTGCATTAACCACACTCAAGTGGCAAATTGCCAACGGTATTCAACACGTTCGAACGCATGTTGATGTATCCGATCCGACTTTAACCGCATTGAAAGCCATGCTTGAGCTCAAAGAGGAGATCAAGGATTTTATCGATGTGCAGATCGTTGCCTTTCCTCAAGAAGGTATTCTCTCCTTCCCTAATGGAAAAGCGCTTTTAGAAGAAGCAATGAAAATGGGAGCAGATGCCGTTGGCGGAATTCCGCACTTTGAATTTACCCGAGAATATGGTGTCAATTCACTCGAATATATCTTTGAGCTTGCCAAAAAATATGATCGCCTAATTGATATTCACTGCGATGAAATCGATGATGAGCAATCACGATTTGTAGAATCTGTTGCTGCATTTGCTTATCGTGATGGCATTGGTGAGAAAGTTACCGCAAGTCATACAACCGCAATGGGCTCTTATAACGATGCTTATGCCTCTCGCCTATTTCGTGTTTTTAGACTTTCTGGCATTAACTTCGTCGCTAACCCATTAGTGAATATCCATCTTCAAGGTCGCTTCGATAGTTACCCAAAACGCCGAGGAATGACTCGCGTTAAAGAACTTCTAAAATCAGGCTTAAATGTCTGTTTTGGTCATGATGATGTCTTTGATCCGTGGTATCCATTAGGAACAGCAAATATGCTTCAAGTGCTCCATATGGGAATGCATGTTGGACAAATGATGGGATACCCAGAACTCAATAATGGTTTAAACCTCATCACCAAAAATAGTGCTCGCACGCTGCATCTTCAAGATTACGGCATTCAAGAAGGTAACAATGCAAACTGCCTTATTTTACCAGCAGAAAATGGATTTGATGCGCTGCGCCGCCAAGTTCCTACTCGCTACTCAATTCGCTATGGTAAAATTTTAGCTGAAACCACATTGCCTGAAACACATATTATGCTTCATGAAAAAGAACGTGTGACTTTCCGCCGATAATTCTGGTTTAAAAGATTTTTTAGAAAAAATCTCATTCTAAGCTAAAACCTTATATTAAGGTCTTCTTAATATAAGGTTTTCTACTTTTTCACAACGATCTTATTACCCTTTTCTATTTCATAACGCTTTCAATAAAAAATAAGATATTGCTCCTTTCTTATCTAATTTCTACCCATCATATCTTTTTCCTGATATTCATCAGAATATTTCCAAAAAATGGATAAAATCTCCAAAAAAATTACACAATCATCAAGATTTTTATGAACCTTTATTTTATAAATAAAGGGCTTTATCAAAGAGATAATCAAAAGTTGGCTATTTTTAAATCTTTCAGCCATAATTTAATGATCGATTTTATGACCTACTTCAGGCTCTTGACTGTAAATAGCAGTAAACTTGGGTATAATGAAAATTGAATAAAAAGTTAATTATTTTAATCCACACTCTAAATGAGGAGAATCAAATATGAGTTCAAACTATAAGACGATTTTAGTCCCTGTTGATGGATCTGAAGCTTCCCTTAAAGCGCTTGATCGTGCAATTGAAATGGCGAAGTTCTATAGTAGTAAATTAGTGATCGCGCACGTGATTGATGTTCGCTCATATTCACTAGCTATCGCTTATAGAGAACCGCTTGAAGAGTATGCTGAAGACAACGCGAAGAAAATTCTTGCAAATGCAGAAGAAAAAGCGAAAGCAGCAGGATTAACAGATGTTTCAACAATAAAGAAAGAAGGTTCACCAAGAAGCGCGATCGCGAAAAAAATCGCACCAGAAGTTCATGCAGACCTTATCATCATGGGTGCAACGGGCTATGGAATGGTTGAGAGAATGTTCGTAGGTTCAGTTTCTGAGAGCACTGTTCGTCATTCAACTTGCGATATCATGATCGTCCGCTAAGTTTAATTAAAAAAATAGACACATATTTATATTGTAAAAGCCCTGATCAATGATCGATTAGGGCTTTTCTTTTGTCTCAAGATCAATCCTGTTACACTATCTGCTTTCTCTGCTACCTTCACTATTTTTTGATAACTATGACCCAAATTCTTGTTGATGCCGATGCTATCCCCAATGTCTTAAAAGAGATCCTATGTCGCGCTGCAATTCGTGAAAAGGTCATCGTGACCTTTATCGCAAACCAACGTGTTCAATTGCAACGATCACCTTTTATTAAATCAATTCAGGTCCTTTCAGGATTTGATGTTGCTGATCAGAAGATCGTTGATCTTACCGAAAAAAACGATCTTATTATTACGGCCGATATTCCACTTGCGAAAGATGTTCTAGATAAAGGAGGATTTGCCCTCAATCCTCGGGGCAGTTTCTATGATTTAGGCACGATTGATGCCAAACTCACAATGCGCGACTTTAATGAAACCCTTCGCGGCAGTGGAATTCAAACTAAAGGGCCGGATCCTCTCTCCCAAAAAGATCGTCAACTTTTTACTAACAGTCTCGATTTATGGTTACGCGATCACCATCGTACGAATCATAAACCCTGATTTACATCGTCATATAGTGACATCAATTTTAAATTGTCTGATGACACGCTCTGTTAAAAGACGATGCATCACTAAAGAGAATCTATACATGCTTTTAGCAATCTCATGCCCATGCCAACAGTTACCACAAATATTATTCAACCGAAGCGGTTATATATTAGAAAGCTACAAAACATAAAGTATGTTACACATTTTCTCTTTACAATAAACATTGGTACACTAACAGCCAATTTACAACATTAAAGAAATATGCCGAACTTCGTAAAGATCATCCTCGGCACTCAATGATAAAGGGTATTCTCATGAAATTAATCCGCAATATTCTCGGCAAAGCCATTCTATTTTTCGATAGTACATTCGCACCAACGCCAGTAAAACGCTCACCAGAAGCACAAGCCTTAATGGATGAGAAAACTCAGAATCTAGCGCTTTATCAATATCACATGTGTCCTTTTTGCGTAAAAGTACGCCGAACAATCACACGCTTAAATCTCAATATTGAACTTCGTGATGCAAAAGGTAATGATACGTTTGCGAATGAACTTCTTAATGAAGGTGGGAAAAAACAAGTGCCATGTCTTCGTATTAGCAATGCAGATGGAACCGTTAATTGGATGTA
>DXHP01000151.1 GCA_019113305.1 Candidatus Ignatzschineria merdigallinarum
AGGAAATCTCTCGGTTAAACGCGCCATCGACATTGCATTTAATGAGCCTTTCAGCGAAGAAAATACGCTTATCCTCCTTTCATCCCCAGGGTTATCCACAAGCTGGACTCGAACCATGCAAAATCGTTTAATCAACAAAACCATCGAGCCTTTTAGTTTCCGACTATTTAAACAGAAACCTTAATTGCCGACATCATGTCTCTTTTAAGGCTGAACTTTCCACCATGAGTTGTTACAGTGATAAAGATGATTATTCGTATCGAACGATACGATTCATATCACCTTATTCCAATAACGATAAAACATTAAAATCCCCGGAGGAACCAGTGATGAAAACACTCTGCGCCAATGATGCAACCATTTTTACCTTTGATAAACAACATCCGGCAAAATTAACCGTCAATCCCGGCGATAAAATCGCGATCACGACTAAAGATTGCTTTAGTAATTTAGTAGATGAGCAAAACACCTTAGCCACGCTGGATTGGAATCAGATCAATCCAGCAACAGGACCGATTTACGTGAAGGATGCACAAAAAGGTGATATTTTGAAAGTCACTATTCACAGTATCGAGCTGGTAGATCAAGGTGTTTGCGCCGTTGGTCCTGGATTTGGTTTAGTACCAATTGAAAAAATGACCCAAAAAATCATTCCCATTCGAGAACAACAAGCGATTTTTAGCGAAAACATTCACCTTCCGCTCAATCCGATGATTGGTGTCATCGGCGTTGCACCTGAAGGAGAAGCCATATCTACCGGCACGCCCGATGCACATGGTGGCAACATGGATACCACACTCATCAAAGAAGGCGCCATTCTCTATTTTCCTATTTTTACCGAAGGCGCGCTTTTTGCACTCGGTGATCTTCATGCCGTCATGGGTGATGGAGAAATCGGCGGCTCAGGGTTAGAGATTGCCGGTACGGTGATTGTGACGTTAGATCTCACCAAAGCAGCAGATTCTGAGCTCAAGATTGCCCATCCCATTATCGAAACGGATGATCATTTTGCATTCATTGTTTCTCGTGAAACCATTGATCAAGCCATTATTGATGCCACGAATATCGGCGTTTACCATTTACAAAGAGCACTCAATATCTCTCTTGAAGACGCGACAATGCTCGGCAGCCTTGCTTGTCAGGCGGAGATTTCACAACTTGTCGACCCCCAGTTAACTGCTCGATTTATGGTTCCTAAAACATTATTGCCAAAACTGTTTTAAATCGCCGAGTTAAATCTTTTTTAAAGTCGATCTATGGCTGGAGATAATGCTTGCGTGCTTGTATCGATCATGCACCAGCAGTTGTAACAATGATTCATAGCTAATGTACAACTGAATCGAATGTTTACATGCTTAGATAAAGCTCGTACTAACAATCAAAAACTGACTCATCACAAATACTAAAATGCATTACCAGCAAATACCAAAAAGGCGTTCCAGATCATTCGAAACGCCTTTTCTTTACGCTTATCAAATTCGCTATCTCATCAAAAACTAATCAAGATATAGTGAAATTGGCTTAAAACTATCTGATTAAAGATTCTATTTAAAAGTCGATATATGGCTGGAGAGAATGCTTGCACGCTTTTTAGCAATCTCGCGCCAGCAATTATAAAATCTCTTTTTAAAACAAAATGACTATATATCGTTTTAACCCGCTGTTTCATCCCAGTTTTGACCACGACCGACTTCCACAATCAATGGTACATCAAGCTTAATCACATCCGTCATTGCTTCGACTAATAGTGCGGATGCCGCTTTTTCAGATGCTAATGATGATTCGAGAATTAATTCATCGTGGACTTGCAATAACATCTTCGCTTCAATCTCTGACTTTTCCGCTAAAAGTTTATCGACTTTTAGCATCGCCAATTTAATAATATCGGCTGCTGTTCCTTGAAGTGGTGCGTTAATCGCCACACGCTCAGCGCCAGAACGCGCAATCGCATTGGAGCTGTGAATGCCCGGCAGATAGAGACGGCGACCTAACAATGTTTCCACATATCCTAGATCTTTCGCTTTCTCTTTCGATTGATCCATATAGTTTAAAACGCCGGTATAACGACTGAAATAGAGACTGATATATTCCTGTGCTTGTCCACGAGAAATGCCGAGCTGCTTCGCCAATCCAAACGCGCCCATTCCATAGATTAAACCAAAGTTAATCGCTTTTGCCGCGCGACGCTCTTCGCTCGTAATCTTCTCAAGTGGAATCCCAAAAACTTCTGATGCCGTTGCCGCATGGATATCTTTACCCTCTTGGAACGCTTTTAACATCGTTTCATCTTGTGAAAAGTGCGCCATTAAACGCAGCTCCACTTGTGAATAGTCCGCCGCTAATAAAATCGAACCTTCTTTTGCAATGAAGGCTTCACGAATTCGGCGACCTTCTTTCGTTCGAATCGGAATATTTTGTAAGTTTGGATTAGATGACGATAGTCGTCCAGTACTTGTTTGCGCTTGGTTAAATGAGGTATGTACACGTTTTGTATCCGGATTTATCTCTGCCACTAACGAATCCGTATAGGTTGAGCGCAGTTTTGAAAACTCTCGATATTCCATAATAATCTTCGGCAATGGATAATCTTCCGCAAGCTTTACTAACACATCTTCTGCCGTCGATGGCGCACCTTTTGGCGTTTTCTTGATGACTGGCAATTCGAGCTTTTCAAATAGAATGGTTCCCACTTGTGATGGCGAGCTCATATTAAACTCTTCACCAGCGAGCGCATAAGCGTCCCTTTCAAGCTCCGCCAAATTCTCGCCAAATTCCACACTAAGCGCATTGAGATGATCCGCATCAACCAGAATTCCCTCATGCTCCATTTTTGCTAAGACAGAAACTAGCGGCACTTCAATCTCATCATAAACCTTGTATTGGCTCGCCTCTGACTTCAATCTCGGTACAATACTACGCTGTAATTGTAAGGTAATATCCGCATCTTCTGCCGCATAGAAGCTCGCTGTTTCGATATCGATTTCATCAAACGTTTTCTGCGATTTTCCTTTGCCGGCAATCGCTTCAAATGGTGTCGTTTTAAAACCAAGATAAAGCTCCGCAAGCGCATCCATATTATGACGATTACCGGTTGGATCGAAGATATAACTCGCGAGCATCGTATCGTCGGCAATACCTCTGATCTCAGCACCGTAACGCTTCAAAATATGCCAATCAAACTTGATGTTTTGTCCCACTTTAGGAATCGATTCATCTTCTAAAATCGGTTTTAATAACGGCATCACTTCCGCAATCGTTAACGGATTCTCAAGACCTGCTTGCTTAAAGGGAATATAGACCGCTTCTCCCGGCGCAACCGAAAGGGAAATTCCCACTAAGTTAGAGCGCATAAATTCTAAACCATCGGTTTCTGTATCGAGCGCTAATAACGCCGAGCCAGGGATCAACTCTATAAATGCTTGTAGTGCATCCATCGTCGTAATCGTTTGGTAATCTGTCGTTGCCGGCATTGTTGGATTCACCCAATCACCACTAGTATCTTCCGCTGCTTTTGTTCCTTTTGCTACCGGCGGGACAAAGCTCGCTGCCGGCACTTCGCCAGCATTATCTAAACCAATCAATAATTGGCGAAATCCCAGATCTTGGTAAACATCTCTTAAGCGATCAATAAATTGATCTTTACGTTTTAACTCTTCAACTTTTACCGGCAAATCATTCGTAATGTGCAAGGTTGTGAGGACTTTTGAAAGCTCTAAAACATCCAAACTATCACGTAATCTCTCACCAACTTTACCTTTGATTTTTTCAGCATTCTCGACAATACCTTCGAGCGTGCCATATTCATGAATCCATTTTGCCGCTGTTTTCGGACCAACGCCTTGAATGCCGGGAATATTGTCGGCGCTATCGCCCATTAGCGAGAGATAATCCCGCACTTGTTCGGGATACACACCATACTTTTCAAAAACTTCGGCACGTCCTAGCATCTCATTTTTCATGCCGTCATACATCGTGATCAAACCATCTTCCACAAGTTGCGCTAAGTCTTTATCACTTGAAGCAATAATCGTTCGAATCCCTTTCTCTCTCGCTTCTAAAGCTAATGTCGCAATCACATCATCTGCTTCAATGCCGGGAATAGAAATTCTGGGATAGCCCAACAGATCAATAATTTCAAAAAGCGGTTCAATCTGATCACGCAATTCATCCGGCATCGGTGGACGATGCGCTTTGTACTCCTCATAGATATCACTACGAAAACTTTTACCGCTCGCATCAAAAATGACGCCCAAATAATCAGGATTAAATTCGCGCATCAGCTTCTCAAACATATTAATCATACCACGAATCGCACCAGTTGGTCGACCATCAGGACTTTTAAGTGGCGGTAGTGCGTGAAACGCTCGGAAGAGAAAGTTAGAGCCATCAACGACTAAAAATGTTTTCGACATATTGATCTTAACCTTTGTCCTTCAACCCTGCTGGATACGCAGAGGAGTTTAAAAAATAATGAATAGGATGATTATACAAAAAAAGCGAGAACAACGCTGTTCCTCGGAAAAAGATTATTCCCACAAAACGATCATTTCCTTAGCAACACTAATTGATTGTGGCTCTTTATTTGAAAATTTCGACAGTAATGAATCGCAAGCGATTGACACAATCAGGGTCTTATTTTCCCAGTCATATCCACTTTAAAAAGCGCGTTGCCACTCGGCAATTTAACAGTGATGGGATAATAAAAGTGGACTTTATTTATAAAGATGATAAAAATAATCATTCACATTTGATAATAAAACTTTACTAAAGGGGAAGATTATGCGTAAATTATTACTCGCAGTAGGATTAACAGGATGTTTAGGCGTTGCTATAGCAGCACCGAAAGCAGTTGTCATGGACTTTGGCGCACTCGATACCATTGATGCATTAGGTGGCAGTGAATCTGTTGTGGCAATTCCCAAGCAGTTTGCACCTGAGTACCTTGAAAAATATCAAACTGACGAAATGTTATCTTC
>DXHP01000152.1 GCA_019113305.1 Candidatus Ignatzschineria merdigallinarum
ATATGACCTCTGTTTGCATAAAAGAGGGTAACTGCATGAAGCTCATAAAAAATTTAAAGGAGTGTTTTTATACAATGTCGGTTATACTCGGCATCTGTTTAGCAATTTGAACTAGTAGGATGACTAAAAAACACACTCATAATTTCAGGAAGAAACTTGGTATCTCAATCTGTATTCTGTTCTCTATGTTCCTCTCTTTAGGGGCTGCGAAGGGTGTTGATACTGAGAAGAATAATAATGATGTTTTGCTTACGACAAAGCTTAGCAACGGCATGGCAATGGGCGATAAGAATCATGCACGCGTCAAAGCGATGATTCAAAACTACGAAACAAAAAACTCAGGCGTTTTCACGCATTTAGATGGTGATGGTCTAATGGTGTTTAATTACGTAGTGAGCGAATTAGATCGCCGTGGTTTACCGTTAGAAATTGCCTTTGTGCCACTTGTTGAAAGTGGATATCGTCCAAATGCTAAAAATGGTCAGCATATTGGTCTTTGGCAATTAGGGCCTGCTGCTGCAAAAACATTTGGTATTCAAATTACCCAAAAGTCTGATGGGCGTCTTAACTTTGTGCGTGCAACAGAGGCGGCACTTGATTATCTTGAATACTTAAACCGCCGTTTTGATGGTGATTGGTTATTAACTTTAGCTGCTTACAATGCCGGAGAAGGGCGTGTTCTTCGTAGTATGAAGAAAAATCGCACAGCGGGTAAGTCAGATGATTTTTGGAGCTTAGATTTACCTCAAATCACAAAAGCCTATATCCCTAGAGTCTTAGCGCTCTCAGAGCTTGCACTTGATAAGGACCAACTTCAAGTGTCTATTACTAAGATTCCTGAAGTGGTGGCCGTGAAATCACGCAATAAGGCTGAATTACTCGGCGCTGTTAAAAAGTATGGAATTAAAGAGCATACAATTCGGTATTTGAACCCAAGTAATATTTACACGAAAGATGGCGCATCGGTTGTGATTTTGACAAAAGATGCTGTCGATTACGCACTGTAAACAATGCTGAATGAGGTGCTCGAAATAAGCTCCTTATTGCACAGCACTTGAAAACTGAGTTTTTCTTTTAACGTGAACTACCAACTATTGGTTTTTAAAGAATTTTTTCAGTTTTAATTAAAATGCCATAAAAATTATAAATAGGTAGATCGATAAAATGATCTACCTATTTTTGTGTGTTCTTCACCTGAATTATATCTGCCATAATCGCAAGCGCAATCTCTGCCGGCGTTTTACTGCCGATAGCAAGTCCGATAGGGGCGTGAATTCTTTTTAAGATTGTATCACTATAGTCTGTGCACTCTCGTAGGCGCGCTAAGCGATTCTCGCTATTGCGCTTTGATCCCATTGCGCCAATATAAAATGCCGGAGTTTCAAGTGCTGCGATCATGGTGAAATCATCAATCCGTGGATCATGGGTGAGTGAAATAATGGCTGTCTCTTTTGAAACGCCATTGATTTCTAGGTATTGAGCCGGAAAAGATTCTATCAGTGTGATTTGTGAGAATCGAGGGTTCGCTCTGATTTGGCGTAACTCCTCCGGTCGATCTTCGGCAACGATGACTGAAAATCCAAGGCTCAGTGCAAAATCGATACAGTAGAGCCCCACAGCTGAAATGCCGGCAATAAAGAGGGTTGTACAACTAGTTAGGGTGATGTTAATGGTATTGCCACAGTGTGATATATTCGCTTTTGCCGAATGATCCGCGGGTTGATACGTCGCTGATTCCCCTATGTTAATGGATTTAACAATACTTTGGTGCCCCTTGATTGATTGTAGCATTGCCGTTAAATAGGCCATCGCTTCGTTAGATGCCGGTAAATGCTCAACTAAAACATCAATCGTGCCGCCGCAAGGAAGTGTAGTCGTTGGGCGAAACGTCTCACTCATCTCCCCATAAACCACAAGTTCAGATCTGTTTGTAAAAAAACCAGACTTCAATTTCGCTAAAAAATCATCTTCAATACAGCCACCTGAAAGTGAGCCGACATATTGTCCTGATTTTGTTGCGGCAAATAGGGCACCGGGTGATCGTGGTGCTGAGCCATAAGTATGAATGACTGTGCAGAGCCATATTGTTTCACCTGCTAATGACCATTTGAGCGCAGTTTCTATGACGAGGAGATCTAAGGTTTTCATGATCGTATTGTGCCTAGATTCTATAATGAATATTTCAAGGAGAGATCTTTCGCATCAAGTGAAAACCAAGCGGGATCATGGGGCTTAACCATCAAATCTTTAGGGGTATCCACATCCCATAAAATGCCGGTATCAAATACCGAAATGGTTTCAGGCCGGTAGCTTGTGAGTACTGAGCGAGCGCCTTCATCCCCTGTTAATTGGCAAAGGGCTGAAAATGCTGCTTGTTTAAATCCAACAGGGTGCCCCGAGATGCCATTAAAGACCGGGCGAACGGTTGTCGCGGTTGTTTTTTCTAAAATGCCTTTTAAGAGCATTAAGGTCTCACTTAAAATAAAAGGAAGATCCGCCGGCAATAGGTAGATGCCTTTGAAATTTTCGAGTTTAAATAGCTTCTCATCTTCGATTTGATCATGTGAATCAGTATTATTTATCGGATCTGTCATCAATATTGACATGGCATTTGCAATACTCGTGCCGAGTCCATCAGTTTTAATTTCGAGTGTGCGGCAACCGAGTGTTTTTGCAAGTAGAGTCACCATCGGTTCATCTTGATTCGTCACAACCACAATTTCAGAGGGCTTATAACTCTTACATACCTTTTGATAAGTCATCTCTAGTACGGTAAGCTCAGATCCGGGGACTTTTGAGATGAGTTTGTGCACGCCATTGCTCTCAGCTTTAAAGCGGTGGCTTTTACCCGCTGCCATAATGATAATTCCAATTGTCACAGAAATCCTTTGCGCATCTGCGCTTTAAGTGCCTTTGAGCAATGAAGAAATTAGCTTTAAAACTTGCTTTAACACTTGTTTTAACACTTGTTTTAAAATTTATTGACGAAGCGTATTCACATCTTGAGCGGTTACATCTCCCGGAAGTCCTGCCCATGAAGTGCGAAGGTAGTTCACAAGATTAGCAATCTCAGTATCATTGAGTTCATCTTTAAATGCCGGCATTGCTTGGAATCTTTCATACCCTGGGAAAGTTTGCCATGGTAGGCCTTCTAATACTGCCATAATGAGATTTCGGCTATCAGGATTACGAACGGTACTATTGCCAATCATCGCTACAGATACGTTAGGTTTCCCCAT
>DXHP01000153.1 GCA_019113305.1 Candidatus Ignatzschineria merdigallinarum
TTTTTAGTTAAACGCTTTTGCGTCTAAATTCACAATAGGGTATTTTTATTAAATAAAATAATTTTATTTTTTTATACATCGATATAAAAAAAATTAATACCGGAGGATTTATGGCGTTCACATTAAGACAAGTACGTTATTTTGTTGCAACCGCTGAAACAGGACAAATTTCACTGGCTTCACAACGCCTTAATATTACCCAATCTGCAATCACTATTGCGATTAAGCAGTTGGAAGAGATCGTCCACTCCGAACTATTTTTAAGATTACCGACAGGAATGATTTTGACCGAATCTGGGCATCTTTTTTTAAAACACTGTTATGAGATATTAGACCGCGTAGATGCCGCCATGAACGTACGTAACCTCAATCAATATCACGGAGAAATTACGATCGCAGGAACCGGCACAATCATTAGTTATTTTTTACCCATGCATCTCAATAGAATTCAAAAGCTCTACCCGAATTTAACAGTCAAATTATTTGAGCTTTCACGCAAAGAGATCGAGCAAGGTCTTGTTGATAACACCATCGATCTTGCCGTGTTATTAAGTTCTAACGTTAATAATCCCCAATTAATCGTGCGAGATCTTTTTGATTCTACAAGACGGCTCTGGTTACCTGAAGGTCATCATTTACTACAGCAAGAATCTGTATCTTTTGCGGAAATCACTGATGAACCCTATGTCATGCTCACGTTCGATGAAGCTGAAAATTGGATGATGAACTTTTGGGAAACTCAAGGAAAATCTCCCGATATCATTCTTAGAACAAGTTCTGTAGAAGCCGTGCGTAGTATGGTTGCTAATGGTTCAGGATTAACCATTCTTTCAGATGCTGTTTATCGTCCTTGGTCGCTCGAAGGAAAGCGCATTCATAATATTACGCTCAACCCATCACCACCGCCCATGGCTGTAGGTGTTGCTTGGGCGAAAGATCGCACTATTAATGCCATTACGGAACATTTAATCAATTACTTCATTAAGGCCAGTGGTCGACAGAGCGTAGAACATCTTAGTGAAGGAATCGTTCCTTAATTTGAGTCATCATCATCTTACGAAACATTCGCAGATCCAGATCAGTTTCTGAAATAGTATCCCCATGTTAAAATGCCAAACAATTTCACAATTTCAGGTCATTAAACTCCATGAATAGTAGCTATCCTCGCGCTCTGCTTCACCGCAGAATGGGCGCGCTTTTATATGATGTCCTCTGTATCTTCGCTTTAGAAATGGTCGTTGCAGCCATATTTTTGCTTTTTAATGCCGGAGAAGCAGTTACGAGCGAACATTCGCTCTATAAAATACAACAAACTTTGTTGTTCATTGTGCCTTTTGCCTACTTTCTCTTTTTCTGGTTAAGAGATGCGCATACAACGGGCATGCGTGCTTGGCGTCTTCGTATTCAACAACTCGATGGTTCGCCAATAACCGGTGCGAAAGCAGTTTTAAGATTAGGTTTTGCCATTATAAGTTGGATGCCACTTGGGCTTGGATTCTGGTGGGTATTTGTCTCACCAACACGCCTTTCATGGCACGACCGCCTTTCTGGTACTGAAATTATTCAGCTCCCTAAACAAGAGAAAAAGAAGAAGTCTTAAATCATGAAAAAAATTGCGCTGAAAACACTCCCAATTCCGGCTCAAAAACGGGATGTTTCATGGGATCTCGAGAATGCTGCCAACTTGGCACTGCACTTAGTTCATTCTGCGAAAAATAGTGATCGTACCTTAATTGTTATCGTCAATAGTATGCGCAAAGCAGAAAATTTAGCGGAGAACTGCGCCTTTTTTGGCGGTAAAGCCACGATTTTTCCCGATACAGAAACATTGCCGTATGATCCATTTTCACCACAGATCGACATCATTTCACAACGTCCTTCGGTGCTTTATCAGCTCAAAGAGGGAGAAAAGTCGATTGTCATTGTGACAATACCGACGCTTTTGCAGCGATTACCGCCTAGAAGTTTCTTCGATGCCAATGTCTTACTCTTTAAACGAGAACAAGTGATCGATCGTGAGCAATTTCGCCGTAATTTAGAAAATGCCGGATATCTTGCCGTTAGTAATGTCTTATCGCCTGGGGAATTTTCCGCGCGTGGTTCAGTCTTTGACCTTTTTCCAATGGGCGAGAAAGAGCCGATTCGCATCGATTTTTTCGATAATGAGATCGATACTATTCGTACCTTTGATCCTGAAACTGGCGACACGATTGAGACATTTTCTTCACTCTCGTTATTACCCACACGAGAGCTCAATATTAGTGAAAAAGGCTTACAAACCTTTGCACAGAAATATCAAAGTAGCTTTACTAATGACGAAGCACTGCTGAAAAAATCCTATATCTACCAAGAGACAATCAAGGGCAACCTTCCTTCCGGCATCGAAAGTTATTTGCCGCTCTTCTTCGATGAAACTGCAACCTTCTTTGATTATCTGCCAAAAGAGACAACGTTACTGCTCTATCCAGATATCGCTGCAGAAGGTTTACGATTCCATGAGTTAATTGAAACCCGTTTTGAACGTTATCGTCACGATCAAGAAAAACCCATTTTACCGCCAGCAAGGCTCTTTTTAACACCGCAAGGATTGGAAACCTTACTCAGCCAATATCCACAAATTACGCTGCATTTTACAACGCAGTTTCAACCAAATATCAATCTTCAAGATCTCAAAGAACAAGCGGATCACGGCACAATTCCTTATATTTTATGTGCAGAAACTTCCGGCAGACGAGAGAATCTTCTCAACCGGTTAGCAAACGAGGCAATTACTCCGAAAGTTTATGATTCGATTGAAACCGCTTTTCAAAATCCGACAACACTTAGCCTCGTAACCGGTAGCTTAACGCAAGGATTTACCAATAAGAATCCTGCATTTAGGCTCATTACCGAAGCGGAGTTTCTAGGCGTTAAACCCCGTGAATATCGTGCAAAAAGTAAGGTTGCAGATATCGAATCAATGCTCACCAATCTCGATACTTTAGAGATTGGTGATCCTATTATCCATATCAATCACGGTGTGGGACGTTATGCCGGCATGGATATCATTGACGACACTGAATTGGTCGTCATTCAATACAAAGATAATGCCAAACTTTATGTGCCGGTAACTTCCTTAGATCTCTTATCCAAATATTCCGGAAGTGAGAAAAAATCCGCGCCGCTCCATAAGCTTGGGTCGGATCAATGGGATAAAGCACGCCGAAAAGCCGCTGAAAAAGCCAATGATACTGCCGCAGAGCTACTCGATATCTACTCTCGCCGTGAAGCCCAATCTGGAAAAAGAATGACAATCCCGGCAGAATACCCAGAGTTTTCTGCAAGCTTTCCCTATAAAACAACGCCGGATCAGCAAAAAGCCATTGATCATGTGCTTGCCGATCTTGAGCAAGGAAAAATGGATCGGATTGTCTGTGGAGATGTGGGATTTGGAAAAACGGAAGTCGCGATGCGTGCGGCATTTATGGCAGCAATGAATGGTTATCAAGTAGCCATTTTAGCGCCTACAACTCTGCTTGCCGAACAACATGCAACCGCTTTTGAAGATCGTTTTGCAGATTGGCCTTTAAAAATTGCGGCATTATCTCGCTTTAGAAAAACAAAAGAAACTCGGGAAATTTTAGCAACGCTCGATACCGGCGAAGTCGATATCGTCATTGGTACGCATCGTTTACTTTCAGAAGATACTACATTTAAAAATCTTGGACTTGTCATTATCGATGAAGAACATCGTTTTGGCGTAAAACAGAAAGAACGTCTTCGTGAGCTCCGCGCAGAAGTTAATTTTATGGCAATGACCGCAACACCCATTCCTCGAACGCTCAATATGGGATTAACGGGTTTAAAAGCACTCTCCATTATTGCAACGCCACCAGAAAATCGAATTGCCGTTAAAACCTTTGTGAATGAATGGAGTGATGAGTTAATCGTTGAAGCTTGTACTCGAGAATTTAAACGTGGCGGACAAGTCTATCTACTTCATAACGAGGTGAAAAGTATCGGCGCCGTTGAAAGCCGACTATTAGAACTGATGCCGGATATCTCTATTGGGGTTGCGCATGGACAAATGAACGAAACCGAACTCGAAAAAGTAATGCTCGATTTCTATCATCACCGTATCAATATCCTGCTTTGTACGACAATTGTGGAATCAGGAATCGATGTCCCCAATGCCAACACGGTAATCATCAATAAAGCGGATCATTTAGGACTGGCACAACTGCATCAGATCCGCGGACGCGTTGGTCGTTCTCACCATCGAGCTTTCTGTTATCTCATTGTTCCGGAATATGCCGCCATGACCAGTGATGCCAAAAAACGCATTGAAGCGATTGCCACAACCGATACATTAGGTGCCGGCTTTATGCTAGCAAATCACGACTTGGAAATTCGGGGCGCCGGAGAATTACTCGGCGACGCACAAAGTGGCGAGATTAATGCGATCGGATTCTCACTCTATATGGAACTCTTAAGTGAAGCCGCTGAAATGGTCAAACGTGGCGGAAAACTAAATATTGCAGATCCCTTTAATAAAGGCTTAGAAATTAGTATCGGCGTGCCGGCACTGATTCAAGAAGATTATATTTTTGATGTTTCGGCAAGACTCTCTTTCTATAAACGGATCGCAAGTTGCAAACAACAAGATGAACTCGATCAAATTCAGATCGAAATGATCGACCGATTTGGTCTGCTTCCTGATGCCACCAAACGACTATTTAAACTCGCGGAGTTAAAATTAAAAGCAAAACCTCTCAATCTCAAAAAGATTGAAGCGAATCAAAATGGTGTACGAATCATCTTTGGAGATCAACCACGAATTAATCCTCAAAAACTGATATCTCTCATTCAAGATCGTCCACACTTTTACCAACTGCAAGGTCAAGAAGCACTTCGCTATACTTTGCCATTAGATAACGCAGAAGTAAGAATAAATGCGATTAGTAAACTCCTTGATGCAATTTCATAAAAACTCTGAAATATTTATTATCATAATCAATTAGATAACGAATATAATCCGTTATACTCATTTGATTATTATTCCTAAAGCGTTAGACTATTCCCCATTAAAAATGCTTTCGATACTCATAATAAAATCTTAAAAGATAGTTAAAACATTATAAAAAGGACTTCTCAATGAAAAAACTCTCAATTGTAGTGCTTGCGGCGGGACTTGGTTCACGCATGAAATCCGCTCTCCCAAAACCGTTACATAAAATTGGTGGGAAGCCGATGCTTGAGCACGTTTTAGAGAGCGCTCGCCAACTTAGTCCCGATAAATTAATCGTTGTTTATGGTCATCGTGGCGAAGAATTACAAGCCGCATTTCAACATCATGAAGATATTACTTGGGCGAAACAAGAGACTTTTGAGGGAACCGGCGATGCGATGAAATATGCGCTGCCTTACACCATTGAAGATTCAACCGTTTTGGTTCTTTATGGGGATACGCCACTGATCAATGCAGAGACTTTAGAACAGCTTGTTAAAAATGCCGAGAGAACTCGTTTAAACTGGTTAATTTCAACGGTTGAAAATCCAACGGGTTATGGCCGTATTATTCGTAATCACAACGATCATATGGTCGCTATCATTGAAGAGAAAGATGCAGATCCTGCTGAAAAACTGATTAATGAAATTAATACTGGAATTTTTGCCGTTTGCCAAAACTTCTTAGCAGAAGCCTTACCGCAGATTGATAACAAGAATCAACAAGAAGAATATTACTTAACCGATATTGCCAAACTTGCAGTACAAAACAATATTACAATTCATACTTTTAACGAAGAACCGGCACTCATCCAAGGGGTGAATGATCGTATTCAACTTGCAACACTTGAACGCTATTATCA
>DXHP01000154.1 GCA_019113305.1 Candidatus Ignatzschineria merdigallinarum
GGAACTGAGTATGATTCATATACGCTCTTAGATATCGGTGGTTCGTACAAAATTAACCGTGATGTAAGTGTGTTTGGTGGAATCTATAACGTTACAAATAAAGATGTTAATGATAAAAATCATGGTAGAGATTTAGAAGGTCGTCGTTACTTCATGGGAATCAACGTAGACTTCTAATTGATAGAATTCGCATAATATAAATAACTTTTAAAAAATACTTTAAAAGTTTCTCAAAAGCCTATCACTTAAGGTTTCTCTTATGGGTAGGCTTTTTCATTCTTGATCAAAAATAAAATCCTCGATAAATCAGCTCCCTACAAAGCAAAAACAACATAAATTATCAATAACGTTTGACTTTAAAACTCAAATGAGAATAATTAACAATATTACTAAAAAAGAGAGTTTTAGCTATTTTGTAAACAATACTCTCATTTCTATCACTTGCTCGTAGGACTTCTATCAATGTCAGCCCATTCACACTTTAAAAAAAGTATTCTTAGTACGACGTTACTTCTCATCTGTAGCACAGGATTGGCTCTTAGCCAATCAGCCTCTCCACTTGTTGAACAAGAAGAGGAAGAACTTGTTAATACAAAACCAACAATTGATCTCTCAAAAATCGTTGTGACTGCCGGCGGTTTTGCACAAGAAGTAAAAGATGCGCCCGCATCAATCTCGGTCGTTAGTAAACAAGATATTCAAGAAGCGCCGTTTCGTGATGTAACAGATGCCTTAAGAGATATCCCAGGCGTCAACGTTTCAGGTCGCGGCAATAGTGCCGATATTAGCATCCGTGGGATGGATCCTAAATACACTCTTTTCATGGTAGATGGTAAACGCCAAAACTCTCGTGAATCTCGCCCCAATGGCAGTGAAGGATTTGAACAAGGTTGGATTCCGCCACTTTCAGCGATTGAACGAATCGAAGTCGTTCGTGGTCCGATGTCATCGCGTTATGGCTCGGATGCAATGGGTGGTGTTGTCAACGTTATTACGAAAAAAGTGAGCGATAAATGGGGCGGTAGCGTTCGCTTAGAAAGCAATATCGAAAGCGAATCGCATACCGGCAATACCCAAACTGCTGAACTATATTTAAATGGCCCAATCATCTCTGAAAAGCTTGGTTTACAGCTTTATGGTAAATATTCTCATCGCTCTGAAGGCAAATACTATCAGAATAAAACGGGGAATAATATTGGCGGTTCAGCTGAAGATAAAATGCATAATCTTGGCGGAAAACTCACTTTTGTGCCGGCAGAAGGACATACTTTTGAATTAGAAGTCGGTACGGCAGTACAACGAACGATTGCCAATATTGGTAAAAGTATTGAGAAAGGATTGGATGCCGATGATACCCATAAGCGTGATAACCAATCCATCCGCTATCTAGGAGAACATGATTACGGAATTACCTCTGACTTCATGATCACTCATGAAAAAACAGATAATAAATTCCGAAATATCAACTTCAAAAATCTAGAAGCTAGCGGTAATGTGATTATTCCTATCGGTATGCATACCATTACCGTGGGCGGACAACTGCGTAAAGAGACCTTGAATGGCGATGACAATAAAGTGATCGATGCACCAACAAAACTCACACATAAAAGCCAAGCACTCTTCATTGAAGATGAATGGTGGTTACTTGACAATGTCTCATTAACCGGCGGTTTACGTTATGACCACGATGAAGATTATGGCAGTAACTTTACACCAAGAGTATATGCCGTATGGAATGCAAACGATGCCATCACCATTAAAGGAGGTGTTTCTTCTGGTTACTCAGCACCTAGTCTTCGTGAAACTTCTCCGGTTTGGGGTCAACAAACGGGTGGGCGAGGAAACCAAGGCGACCCATATGCACGTGGCCTTATTATTGGTAACCCAGATCTGAAACCTGAAAAAACCCTCAACTATGAAATCGGCATGAGCTTTGCACCGAGTGATAAGCTCGATACTAGTATTACGGCATTCTATACAAAATTTAAAGATAAAATTCAAATCGTTGATCTTCATTCAAAAACACCCGACGTCAGCTATCCTGGGCCTGATGGTCGTGGTTATGGCTTTATTCAAACACGCGTCAATGCCGATCGTGCAACCTCTAAAGGCGTTGAATTATCTGTAAAATGGAAGCCGATAGATGTCTTAACATTAACCGGTAACTATACATGGATCGATACCGAAATCACCAAAGGGCAATACAAAGGAGAACAATTCACGCAAACGCCGAAACATATGCTGAATATCCATGCTGATTGGCAGATTAACGCACAAACAAATGTTTGGACAAAACTTAATTATCGTGGCGAAGAAACTTCACTAACACGTACCGGTGGCCCTGGTGATAAATATCCGGGATATACGACCTTTGATCTTGGTGGAAGCTACAAGGTTAATCGTGATACCAGCATTTATGCCGGCGTTTATAACGTCACTAATAAGAAAATTGATGATCCTAATTTAAATCACACCATCGATGGTCGCCGTTACTGGATTGGGATTAATGTAGACTTCTAATTCGTAATCAACCAATCTTAAGTTCATCAAGATCAGTAAAATAGAAAGCCCACAGATAGACATCATCCTATTGTGGGCTTTTTTTATCCTACTCTCTTTTTAAAAAAGGGAAAAATACAATGAAATCAAAACATTACACCCATATAAAAGATGATCTTTTTCCAAGCCATAAAAGAATCAAATTCACACTTGCAAATAAGAACTATTAGCATTAATATATTCTTTATCGAATTAATAAGATGATCTTCCTCCAAAAAATATCATTTTGAATTCTAGTCTCCATTAAAAGACTTTTAACCCCAAACTCCCATAAAAGTC
>DXHP01000017.1 GCA_019113305.1 Candidatus Ignatzschineria merdigallinarum
CGCGCATTTTCTTCATAATGCCGGCAGATTGCTCCCGAAACTCGTGGCTTGGCACCGAAATATTACGATCAATTTCAAAGCCTGATTTATTCTGTACGGCATTAAAAACACGATTAATATCCTGCTCTTCCATATAAGAGCGAGAGTAATTTTCAAGATCTCGGAAACGAATCTCTTCATGCTCATCTAAATGCGCTTCTAAACTCTTATTAAATTCTAAACGCTGATTCGGCTTCTCAATTCTTTTACTCAATCCACGAAGCAGATCACTACTCGCTTTCAGCTCCGCAAGCTCTGTCTGTTTCGGTTGTAAGTTAAGGAAATCATCATGCCAATATTTTGTACGTTTTTTGTGACTATCAATCGCTAATACGGAAGCATCATGCGCTAAAACTAAGGCACCTTTTTGAATATCCTTAAGCGAAATCCCCTCTTTTTCCACAAACTCCAGCGTACCGTTATTATCAAAAATATCGAGATAATCATCTTTCGATTCCACTTTAAAGATGCCTAATGCTTCGCTATTCTCAGCATTATCATAGATATTTGAGAAATGAATAATAATAAAATCGCCGCCGGAAATATTGGGATGATTCGTTACGCTATAAAGATGCTGAGCAATCTGTACAGATATCGCTTGAAAGGATTCCTCTTCTGCAAAAATCTTAGTCGATAATGCCGCAATCACATTCACAGACGATGCATTCTCAGCAGAATCGTCACTATCTGATTCCTGAATCACTTCATCCAAATTAAATTCAAAGGTATCTTCCAGCTTAGTAAGTGGCAATAAATAATGCTCTAGCAATAAAGATTCTAACGATTCACTCGGCACAATACTGGTTTCAGAAAAAGTACATGCTTCTTCTCGTCCGCCATTTCCGACTTGATGAATAATAATCTTCTCTATTTTTGCCGAACTAATATTTAACACGCGCACCTCAACTAACTTTTAGAACATGAATCACCAATGATTCAGAAATGAAGTTCCTAAATATAACGCATCTTTCCCAAAAAGACAGGAAAGATCTCAGCGATCTTTACAAAGGATAAGGAAATATTCCCCAAGTTAATTGATGAACCAAAGGCACAATAGAAATGAGGAAACAGTATCTAAATGCTTGATATGAAATGCTACAATAATCGTTATTACAAACCTATCAATATCTCAGGAGGCTTTATGGCTAACGATCCAAAAGGCAGTTTTAAACGTCAAGAGAGTCTATTTCGTAACTGGATTACCCAAGATGGCAGTGCCGGTATTTCAGGTTCTGGCGGTTTTATGCCGGAAAAAGACCGCTATCATCTCTATGTGAGCTTGGCTTGTCCTTGGGCAAATCGCACACTCATTATGCGCAACTTAAAAGGACTACAAGATTTTATTCCTGTCACCGTTGTCCATTGGCGAATGGGCAAAGAGAGTTGGCATTTTGAAGCAGAAAATGGGGCAGAAGAAGATCCGCTCTATCATGCAAAATTCCTTTATGAACTTTACCGAAAAGTCGATCCCAACTATGAAGAAAACGGCGGCGTTGTGACTGTTCCACTTTTATGGGATAAGAAAAAAAATACCGTTGTCAGTAATGAATCTGCAGAAATTATCCGCATGTTTAACTCGGCATTTGATCAGGTTGGTGCCATTGCCGGCGATTATTATCCGGAAAATCTACGTCAAGAAATCGACAAGATGAATGATCGTTTCTACAGCTCGATCAATAATGGCGTTTATCGTTGCGGATTTGCCACCAGCCAAGAAGCATATGATATTGCGTATAATGAGCTTTTTGGTGCGCTCGATTATTTAGAAAATCATCTCAAAGGCAAACATTTCCTTGTGGCTGATCAACTCACAGAGGCGGATATTCGTCTTTTTGTCACACTCATTCGCTTTGATGCTGTTTATTACAGCCATTTTAAATGTAATCGTCAGCAGCTTCGTGATTTCCCCGAGATTTGGCGCTATCTTCGCGAACTTTATGCCAAACCTGAATTCCAAGAAACGATTAATATGTTCCATATTAAACATCACTATTATGAGAGCCATCCGAATCTCAATCCTTCCGGCATTGTCCCGAATGGTCCGATTATTGATTTTTCACTATAAGCATTCTTCATTATTGAACACTCAATCAATCTCAAAAAGCCTCACGATTACCATCATCTGTGAGGCTTTCTATTCGCTATTTATAATGCGCTCAGTTTTCAATAGCCGTGTGAAGGATTTCCTTTCAAATCAATGCATCGCAAGAAAGAATGCCGGAGCTTTTTTACCAATCTTACGCCAACACTAATAACAGTGATGTTTAGATCGAAATAGAAACACATCATGATATTTAGGAATTACTAACTAAAGCATGCTTTCCGGCAATTCTAAAAACTCATTGAAAGATGTTAATGCGCAACGTAAAACCCAATAAGCTTGTTGTTCTTGAGCCACAGAAGTTTGTTCTAACCTACTTACGATTTCCAAAGCTTCTTTAAAACGTTCTTCTTGAATTACCACAATAAAATTGTCCGGCAAAATCATCTTGATTCCTTCTGTTTGCAACTTTAACTGCTCTTTTAAAATCACAATAGTTAAGAAGCAATAAGCTAAGAACTCGCTCTTTTCCCGTATTTCTGGAATAACCTTTGCTTGTTGTACAGCACTACTTAAAAGCGCTTCATAGTTTTTAACAGACTTTACTGATACATGATTCGCCAGCTGCGAAAACTCCGTCATAATCCGCTGTTGAACACGCTCCATTTTTTGGGCATTCGCCGTTGGGCGAATAATATTAAAAATTAATAAAATAATTCCTAAAGCCACCAACAACGCAAATACCTGATTAATAAAAGGTTCTATTTCAAAGCTCATAGGATTCGAAAAACCAATTAAAAAACTCGATGAGAGAAGAAAACCATAACCCACCAAAAATCCTAACATGGAACTCGCGCGAATCGTTGCGGCAATGAAATAGACTGGCAAGATAATGAGCATGGCGGGCAAAATACTGGTCGCTTGAATCAAGATGCCAAACTTTAGCAGAAAAGAGATCGGCACAGTCAAAAGCAGTGTTAATACAAATGTAATGCTCAGAAGCTTAGTAATCATCGGATAAGTTGCACCTAAAGTACATAATATTCCAATTAGAACCAATAAAATATAGCCTAAATCCCACTGCGTTCCCATCCAGAAACCCATTCCTAAAAGGATGCTAACGAAAGTTCTTCCGGCATTAATCAACGCTTCTTTCTTATCGCTATAATGCACGTTTCTACTTGGCATGTAGAAACTTTCATCCACCGGTTGATCTAATCGCGTTTGATAAAACTCCGTAAATTTCTCATCCAGTTTTGCTACGAATGCTCGGCCTTTTTGACTTTGTAGTAATGCCGCAGGCGCAAGGGGCTTTCTTGCTAATTTCTCTTTTGCAACGCCGGCAGACATAAACCAAGTATTCAGTGTAGAGAGATATTCTTCCACTGCCCCTCGATCAGTCTTAAGTAAATCTTGTTTAATCGATTGTAATGATAAAACGCCCGATACAGCGCGCATTAACCGATAAGTATATTGATAAATTAACTGATTATCTGCTCGATCTGTCGAAACAGATAAAAACTCTTGATAAATCAGATCGCGAAAATCCATTAAGCTCAACAGCATCTTTTCATACTGCTTATTAAACTTCAGCGGATCAAAATCAACTGTTAGCAATGCTTGATAGAGCTGCCGAACACTTGATCTTTGTAAGCGCAACTTCTGTTTTACTAAAATTCTTTCTAAATGTGCGGGCCATAACATCGATACAAAAAATGCCGTCACAAGCCCTATTAAAATCTCTAAAATTCGCGCCTGTGTAATTTGAAAAACCATGTAAGAAGATGGCGAAATGGATAAGGCAAAACCTAATATCGCAGAAGTGTAACCACAAAGCGCAAAGCAGTAAGAGAGCGTTGCGCCGCGCATACTCGCTAAATAGGAGCAGATCGCTAGCCAAAATGCCATATAGATCGTAAATAACCACTGATCATCTAATGCAATCGCCGCTAATAGATTCACCACAATCGCACCGACTAGCGTACCGATTAAACGCGCTAAAAACTTCTCAACCAACATACTCTGCATGGGCAATGTGACAATAATCACCGTCATAATTGACCAATAAGGCTTATCCGTATGCAACCTAAATGCCACAAACCAGGCAATTCCAACGCCAATCGCTACTCGCAATCCGTAAGAATAGTTCAGGCTCGCAAAATAGGTACCTAATTTTTCAAGGATACGTCCGAATGTCGATGATTGAAGATAAGATTGATTCATGATTATTTCACAGCTTCATGCTGCTCATCTAATACGATAATTGTTACTGTCGTCCCGGCAATTAGATTGTGCGCATCAAGCTCTTCCTCACTATAATCAAAAGCTATTTTCACCGGAATTCGCTGTGCTAAGGTTACCCACGGGTAATTCGGTTTCACCGCTTGTAGTAATTGCTCCCCTGTTTGCGCACTTTGATCAAAGATCGCGCGCCCATATCCTGTGATATAACCATACATTTTTTCACCGCCATTGTAAGGAACGATTTCTACCCGGCGACCCACTTCAATATAAGGTAATTTGGTCTCTTCAAAATATCCCACGGCATGAAAACTATGTTTATCGACTAAGGCAAAAAGCGGTTGTCCCGCAGGAATAAAGTTCCCCTGACGGATATTCATATTGGTGACATAACCGCTCACTTCTGCATAGACTTTTGTTCGGCTGAGATCTAATTTTGCTTTTTCGACGACAATTTCCGCTTGTTGCACCTGATCATTCAAAAGATCTAAATTATATTTCAC
>DXHP01000155.1 GCA_019113305.1 Candidatus Ignatzschineria merdigallinarum
CTCGGCAAGATATTGTAGATTATCCGGATTTGATGCATATAATTCTTCAGTAAAGCGCAATAAGTTATTGACACGATCTCGTGTCACTTGTCGATCTAGCGCATGCTGATACCATTTTCTGGAACGTTCGATATCCGCCATAAAATCATAGCCATTTTTCTGCCACAATTGCCCTAAATGCTCGCTCATTTCTGCACGATCACCATTATCTAACACGCCTTCGATATCATATGTTTTGATAAATTCCGTATAACCATCGGGACCAATCGGATATTCCGGCACTAATGCTAGATATCGCTCATACAATTGCTCTAGCTTCGTGAGACCTGCCAAGTTTACCGTATCGTAAGAACCCGGCATCGTTTGGCGAAATAGTCTTAAAGCCGCAACATAATCGCCGGCATCTAATGCTTCTTGCCATAAATTCATCGCATTCTCTAAATCATCTTGCTGATAAAGTGCATCAGCAACGATGCGTTTCATCGCCGGAAACTCTTGACTATAACGTAACGCCAACGCTTGGTTTTTCTCAAAATCTGGCGCCGAGATCACTTGACCATTCTCTAAGCGATAAGATCTGTGATATGACAACAAGAGTTCTGCAAGTGCCGTCTGACGAATATTGGCTGGCAATGATTCATCAGTTGCAATAGTGACTAAATGATCAATTGCTAACTGTAGTTGTGCCGGTGTTAGCGTGTCCTGCGCACGAATCGCTTTAGATAAACGCATGTTAAAAGTCGTATCTCCATCACTATCGAGCAATGTTTGTAAATACGCTGCTTGCTCAGATTTTGGCAATAAATCCATCATGCCAAAATGTGCAGATAATTCGCCTGCGGCTAATGCCTTTTCATACCAGCGTTTTGCCATATTAAGATCATAGATCTGTTCACGAGAACGATAATCTGAAGCATATTTATCGGCCAGCCCAACCATGGCTTTTGCATCTCCTTTCTCTGCCGGCAAATGCAATGTTTCATACTCTTCTATGCGCCCTGCAATCGCATGTTTAAATCGATCAGAGGCTTGTTCATACCATTTCAATGCGGTTTCCCAGTCAGGCGCAATAATGATCTCCCCATTTTCGGCAATGATGCCTTCTTGTGCGGATACACCAAAATAGAATGCTGCCTCACGATTGCCGGCATTGGCTGATTTTTCTAACCATTCATACGCTTTTTGGGGATTCTGTTTAATTCCATTTCCGGTATCATACGCGCGACCGATCACGAGCATTGCTTCGGCATTTCCAGTTTTCGCCAGCGGCAGGTTTTGATCAAAACGATTCATATATCCCAAATCATAAGATGCACTACTATCCGGATCATTCTGTAAGGCAAACTCATAATACTCTCGCGCCTTTTTGCGGCTTTCAGGAATTCGATCGCCTTTTAAATAACGATCCGCTAAACGTTGCGTTTCCCAATCGCCTTTCGCGCCATGAACATAACCAATATGGTAACGATTAAAGCGCTCTAACGTTTCACCAGTAATTGTCGAATCATTCCAGTAGCGATCATAATAATTTCGCATTGCCGGAATATAGCCCATATCTGCGGCTTTCAAAAGATACTCTTCCGCTTTTATCTCATTTTTTTGCTCGCCATATTCGCCATAACGATAAATACTCGACTGCTGATAGAACGCTTCAGGATCCTGCGCTTTTAATCGCTTTTGAATATCTTGATACGCTGCAACACGCTCTTTCGCATCATTTAAATGAAATTTTGCAAAACGATAATCCTGATCTTGTAGCTGCTCATAATAAGAGATCGCTTTGAGATCCCCTTTTGATGCCGGCAAATCAAGACCGATTTTATTATCTAAATAGAGTTCGCCCAGTTGATAGATCGATTCTTCATCATTCAGCGCCGCCCCTTTTTCATACCATTTGATTGCGCTCTGCTTAGAACCACCCAAATAGTTAATCAATAATGTATTTTCATCATAGTAAGCTTTTGCCAAATGATAAATTGCCGGCAAATAACCTTGATTCGCCGCTAGCACGATTCGATCATATCCCGAAGCATTACCATTATCCGTTTCACTGCTTCCTAAATAATAGAGCGCAAAAACCGGTGCCTGATCGCCTTGCTCAGCAATCATATTTTGAAGAAGGTCAATCGCCTTAGGATGATACGATAAAACTTCTTCCCCAAACCACCGTTGAAAATCTTCAGAATCATCTAATAACAATATCGCTTGTTTTAATGCTCGTGTCCGCTCTTTCTCCGTTAAATAGAGCGGATCATTGTGAGGAATTGATTTTGGCGATTTTGCTAAAGAATCAATTCTCATCAAGGTTTTGCGCGCTTCTATCGCCATATTCTGAGCAACTAGTGAATTTTTGCTGTTCTCTCTTAAAATCTTCAACGCTTCAACATAATGCAACTTCGCTTGCTCACGTTGATCGTAAGCATTTTCATAAAACTGTGTTGCCTTTTTTAAAAGCTGATCTCGTTGCTCTATCAAGGCTTCAACATTCTCAGAATTGGTTTTAATCGCGCTATTAAATTGTAAATATTGCAAGAAATAACGATCTGCCAATAGATAGGCATAAATTGAAGCTTTGTGAGATTCATTAATTACAATCTCTAATTCACCCAATAAACAATCAAGAATTGTAAAATATTGATTTTGATTGGCGTACTCATCGAGTGTGATCCCCAAAATCTGCGATTGTAATACTCGATCCCCTTTAAATCCGATCGTTAACTGATTTAAATAAATCAAACCATCTAACGCTGTAATACTTCGGTTTTGTGCTTTTGCTTGAAGATAATATTGTGCAGATGCTGCAAAATCTTGCGCTGTACCGATGCCATCGCGCTTCTTAACCGCTAAAGAGAGTAATAGCTCTTCATTATCTGGCGCATATTGATATGCTTGCATTAAGCTCGCAAACGCTTTTTCAGGATCAATCTCTGTCCCAATGCCCAATTCATAAACACTCGCTAACTGTAGATGCGTTCTCACATCTTCTGGCGCAATTTCCTGTAATTCTTGCGTCCACTCATAAATCTCTTGGGCAATTAAGCCAATCGGCCTTTTCTCATCGCTCCACCAACCATAGTTCTGAAGCTCCTGATCTAAACGACGAATCACCGCATGAATAGAGATCACATCTCCTAGATTAGCCCCTTGCAATTCATAAGCGGCCATCACGGATTCTTCTGTGTTCCATTCATGGTTCATTCGCTGACTTAACCAGTGAATCGCCGGAATATAATCTTTCGCAGCCGAAGCTTCAATATAATGTTTGCCGAGCGCTTCACTCTGTTTTAAAGAAACCTTTCCCAAGGCATAGAGAGATTCAGCAGTATCTAAGGCTTCTAATTGTAATAAATATTGCTCAACCTTTGCGGGGCTTTTAGTAACCCCATTACCGATCTCATAACGTTGGATTAACTCCGCAATGGCTGAGACCGATCCTGATTGCGCATCTTTTTGCAATTGGGTAATAATCTTCTTCTGCTCAGCCGGCGTCATCACACTATATATACTCAATACGCCTGGCAATAGATCCTCAAAACTACTAATCATGCCGAGATTCTCAAACACAATGGTTTGATACTTCTCTGCTTTCTCAGGATTAGCCGTTAGCCCATATCCACCTTCACTATAGAGCGCCGCTAACCCCATACTTGCTGGCAAAAATCCTTTCTCGTAACTCTTCTCTAATAATTTGATTGCCGTTTTATAGTTGGTTTCGCCCAATCCAAAGCGTTCAGCTTCCGCCCAATAAACCCCTAGGATAAATCCGGCAAAACCATTCCCGGCATTAAACGATTTTTCTAACTGCTTATAGATCTCTTTGGTACTTTCTGGCGTAAAAAAAGAATGAGGTTCTCCTTCATTCTCTATGAGCGCAACACCTAGACGAACAGTGGCAGCATCTAATCCCTTTTCACTCACTTCCATCAGTTGTGAATACTGATTCTCAAGCGGCGCACCGCGAAGCTCTCCATCTAAGCGTAATATCGCTAAATTATATTGCGCTTCTAAACTTCCTGCTTCAGCTGCTTGTTTTAATAAACTTTCAGTCTTGACAAGATCTTTAGGAATGCCGATTCCCTCATAATTCATCATTCCTAAGACAAATAATGCTTGAGGATTATCCTTTGCTTCCTCTAAAAAAAATGCGTATGCCGCTTGCTGATCACCTCGACTGAGCGCTTGATAACCATCTATCATCTCAGCTATCGAAGCTTGTCCGCTTAATAACACACTACTAAGAAGTAGAGATAGTGTGAGTTTTTTCATAAAGATCCTTACTAGTGAAAACCTGCAAAACCTTACCTTAAATTTTTACATCTGTTTTTTACTTAACCCAATAAATTGTTAGAAAGCCAACAATATCTATTATCTGCTTTCCCCGATATTCTATAAATTAATGGTATTTGCAATACTTTCGATAAGCGTCAACGCTTTCCTAATACTAAAAGTCGTTTACCTAAAATGATCATATCAACCGTAAAAAGCATCAGGCTGAAATGCGAAATTTTCTTTCAATAATTCACATGCGATTTTTTTTAATTAAAACGTTTCTAGCGTAGCATAAGCTTAAGATTTCATTTAAAAACCTTGTTGATTTATGTCATGAAATACAAATTTATGAAAACAAAGAAAATAGGCTATTTGTTGCAAAATCATTCTACTTATGCAATAACTAACTAACGCTTTCGATTGCATGCAACATATCAGTCATCGAAAGTTTAATACAAAAAACTTCTAACAACTTCATATAAAAAATAGGAAACTGATCACGTACTTTGTAGCGTTTTTTTAGGTGTTTACGACCGCTGACTACAAACCGTGAAGGGGGAAATTATGAATAAAAAAATATCATCCATGGATGTACTATTCCTAGCGATGGGAGCGATGCTTGGCTGGGGCTGGGTGATTTTATCTGGTGAATGGGTCGCAACTGCCGGCTTTATGGGAGCAACGATTGCCTTCGCAGGTGGCGGACTACTCATTATCCTCATCGGTTTAACATATGCAGAACTCGCAACAGCGATTCCAGAAACAGGCGGCGGTGTTGCCTTTGTTCAAAGAGCTTATAATACACCACTGGCTTTCTTAGCAGGTTGGTCTGTTCTTTTCGGTTACATGTCAGTAATTGCTTTTGAAGCCGTAGCACTTCCTACTGTTATTGATTATTTATCGCCATTAAACCATCAAGTCAGACTCTGGAATATTGCAGGATCTGAAGTCTATTTAACATGGGCAATGATCGGTTCAGTCGGCGCAATCTTCTTAGGTGCATTAAACTATCGCGGTATTCGTTCTGCAACAATCTTCCAAACGGTATTCACAATTGCGATCGTCTCGGTAGGTTTCTTGCTGATTTTCGGTGCAGGAGCATATGGAGATCCAGAAAACTTAAAACCTTACTTCAACGGCGGTTTTGATGGCATGATGCAAGTTTTAATCATGGTTCCATTCATGTTCGTTGGATTTGACGTAATCCCACAAATTGCTTCAGAAGTAAAAGCGACAAAATCGATCGGTAAAATGTTAGTTATTTCGATTCTTTCAGCGCTTCTCTTCTATGTATTAATTATCTACGGCGTTTCAATTGGTTTACCACAAGCAGAGCTTTTAACTTCAAAATTAGCAACTGCTGATGCGATGACAAATCTCTTTAATAGTGCGCTTTTAGGAAAGGTATTGGTTGTAGGTGGTATTGCAGGAATTATCACTAGCTGGAATGCTTTCGTAATCGGTGGAAGCCGTATTATGTATGCAATGGCAATCCGCGGTATGTTGCCAGCATGGTTTGCAAAAATGCATCCTAAATACCACACACCTTCAAACGCAATTATCTTCTTAACTGTATTAGCGTTCTTAGCACCACTTTTAGGTCGTCAAGCATTAAACTGGTTAGTGAATGCGGGAAGTATCGGTGTTGTATTAGGTTACTTAATCGTTACATTAGCATTCTTACAACTTCGTAAACTTGAGCCAGAATTAGAGCGCCCATATTCTGTAAAATGGCCAAAAACAATTGGTTGGTTAGCTGTTCTTTTAAGTATCGGTTTCTTATCACTTTACTTGCCAGGAATGCCTGCAGAATTAAGTTTCCCAATTGAATGGAGCTTAGTATTAGGATGGTATCTCATCGGTGCATACTTCCTCTTCATGCACAAAAACCCGGCGCAAGAACTTGCTTTCAAACAAGCAAATCTCAATAAAAAATAATTGATTGCTAAGAGATAAAATCCTCACAGGTTTTATCTCTTACTCATCTACTCATCCCTTAAATTTACAGGTAAACTATCTCTTGATGGGTAACTGAATCAACAGATGAGTAGATCATTAAAATAATATAAAACTATTGTTATTCATCATAAATCCAATTTTCAAAGAAGGAATTTAAAATGTCATACAGCACAGAGCAGCTTCAAGAAATTCGTAACAAATATGTTGCACGTGGCGTTAGCAACGGCAATCTTAACATTGCTAAAACAGCAAAAAACTCTACTATCGTTACCGAAAAAGGTGAAGAGTTCATCGATTTTGCAGGAGCTATCGGCGTGATGAACGTTGGTCATAGCCATCCAAAAGTTGTTGCGGCAATTAAAGCACAGCTCGAAGATTTCACACATCCTGGCTTTAACGTCATGATGTACGAAAGCTACCTCCAAGTTTGTAAGCGTCTTTGTGAAATCACTGCCGGCGATCACGACAAAAAAGCAATCCTTTTCAATACAGGTGCTGAAGCAGTAGAGAATGCCGTTAAAATTGCGCGTAAATTCACAGGTCGTTCAGGTGTTGTATCGTTCTATCGTGCGTTCCACGGTCGTACAAATCTCACAATGGGAATGACAAGTAAAGTAAACCCATACAAAGTAGGTTTCGGTCCATTCGCATCAGACATTTACCAAGCACCATTCCCATATACTTACCAACGCCCTGCGCACATGAGCGAAGATGAGTACATTGATCTTACAATTGCACAGTTTGATGAGTTCTTCAAAGCAACGGCATCACCTGAAAACATTGCTTGTTTAGTAATGGAACCAGTACAAGGTGAAGGTGGATTTATTATTCCTCCAAAACGTTTCGTACAACACGTTTATGATTTCTGTCAAAAACACGGCATCATCTTCGTTGCTGACGAAATCCAAGCGGGTTTCGCACGTACAGGTAAACTTTTCGCAATGGAACACTTCGGAATCGTTCCTGACTTAATGACAACTTCAAAATCACTTGCTGCGGGTGTTCCTTTAAGTGCAGTTGTGGGTCGTGCAGAAGTTGTTAACGCACCAAATGCTGGTGAACTTGGTGGTACATTCTCAGGTAGCCCACTTGCATGTGCGGCAGCGCTTGCAGTAATGGATATTATCGAAGAAGAAAAATTAAACGATAAAGCAGAAGCGCTTGGTCAAAATCTTGAGAACTACCTCAAAGAACAACAAAAAACTCATAAATTTATCGGTGACATTCGCCGTTTAGGTGCAATGGTTGCTGCTGAAATCGTGAAAGATCCAGAAACGCGTACACCTGATAAAGATAGAACATCAGCAATTACAAACTATGCAAACGAAAATGGTCTATTACTCCTTTCAGCGGGTATTAACAGCAACGTTATTCGTTTCTTAGCACCATTAACAATTACTGATGAAGAGCTTAAGAAAGGTCTTGATATCCTTACTAAAGCACTCAATGCTTAATAAGTCATTGCGACTAACTTAAACATTTTACAATAAACACTAAAAGCCCCACGATATCAATATCTGTGGGGCTTTTCACATCTTCTCTTTTAAGATCAATAGAAATTAAATCCATCATTAAAATTTATTGTGAATCCCACAATGCATATAAGTCTACGTACTGCCCTTTGTCTTCTTTTGAAACTTCTTTAAAGGTAAATCCTGTACGATCATTCGGATTACGTTTCATCTCTTCCGCAATAACAGCTGTTGAAAGGTTATATGGCGCACCATCTTCATTCGAAAAGACAAAATATGCTTCTCGAATTCCTGCCATATACATCGCAGCTTGACACATTGGGCAAGGCTCTCCACTTGCATACACAATACATCCTGAAAGATCTACGGACTGTAAGGTTTTCCCGGCTTTACGAATAGCCGACATCTCCGCATGTGCGGTTGGATCCTGATCATATAGCATCGTATTAACCGCTTTAGCAATAATCTTGCCATCTTTCACAATCACCGCACCAAAAGGCCTTCCCCCTTCTTTAATATTATCAACAGTGATATTTACCGCTTCTTCTAAATATTTTTGATGCATAATAACCTCCAACTGCATTCATTAAATCAATACTCTATATTCTTTAATACCTTAAAAATCTTACATCTGAATGTCAAAGATTTGATGAAAGAATTATTTTACAGTAATCGTATGAAATGCCGGTAATTTCACAATCTTATATACTAAAAATATTGCCATAATCGGTGCTATTGAAAAGATCATGAAGAGGTAATTAGACGCATTTTGCGCCCCTAACAAACCACCTATTGAAACAATCCCCGCTTGATTCACGACCAATCCAGAAATAGCTGCCGCTAATGCTGTCGCATAAAGCTGCACTGTTATCACAGAGGCAGATGTTAATGCTTCTTCCCCTTTAGGAGCAGAGATAAACACTAAGTTTAATAAATGCGGCCATACTAAACCAATACCAAATCCAACTCCCAATAAAGCCAAAGCATAGAGTGATAATAAGAGAAAATGGCCTTCTGAGTGAATCGATAGAGTTGATGCGAGAATCATTAAAGAGAATGAGATACAGATCGGTCCTGCCATCATCAATAAACGGCGAATCCTCCCAATTTGAGCAGCACTTGGGATCGCAGCGATCGTCCATCCTGCTGCCATAATGGCAGTTAGATATCCCGCACCAAGAGGCTGAAGTCCATGAATAACTTGCAAGAAATAGGGAACGAAAATCTCTGTAGTCATACCAAAGATCAATAGTGCCATCACTAAATACGTTTTACCTAAAACTGCCTTTAAACTATAAGCTCCCGTTGGCAGCAATTTATAAGTTGCTTTTCGATCGATACTTACCATAACCCCCAATAATAGTAAACCTAAAAACAGACAACTTAACATCCAAATTAAGTCTTCTTTCATACTCGATAAAGAGATCAACGTAACGGAAAGAACTAACAATATTAACGTCATGTTAGGAAGCTTAGATTCTGATTCATTATCAAAATCGACTTTTGCAGCAATTTTATTTAAAACAACACATCCTAAAACAATAATAAAAGGTAATAGAGACCAAAAAGCCCAGCGCCAATTTCCACTTTGTGCAAAAATACCGCCAATAGCCGGTCCCAATAAAGTCGCAACTCCCCACATTCCTGAAACTAATGCTGTCGCTCTTGTCCATAATCTTGGTTCAAAAACAATCCGAATCAGCATATATCCCAAGGCAAATAACATACCTCCACCAACACCTTGTAATGCCCTGCCTATTAATAAGAACCACATAGAAAATGCCAAGGCGCACCATATGGAGCCACAAGCAAATATAAATAGAGCTAAGAGATATGTTTTTCGAGGTCCATAGTAACCCATTACCTTGCTCGTCACTGCGGATCCCACAATCGAACTTACAATAAAGAAGGTTGTATTCCATGAAAAGTAGGTTAATCCCCCAATATCATTCACAATATTAGGTAAAATTGTGGTCACGATATACATATTAATCGCATATAAAACAACACCGCCCACTAAGGTTAAACTTCGCAATGCATTACCACCTTGGAATAAGGCTCCCCATGAATCTTTATTTGAATCTATTTTTTCTAAGCTACTAGACATTTAAGCGCTTCCTGTTATTATCCAAGTAATTGTTTGGATAATACGTATGAACTATGAATAATACAAGTAAAAACTTGGATAAATCTTTATCCAGCGCTCTAGAAAAAGTCCTCTTCTGTATTAAGCGCTACGAACCCATTGGAACAACTGATATTGCCGATAAATTAGAGATCGGTAATGAAGCAGCTCGCCTTCATGTTCAGAAGCTTTTAAAGATGGAACTAATTGTCGGACAAGATGAATTATCACCTCAATTAGGTAGACCCAAACAAGAGTGGATTATTACAGAAAAAGGCAACCTCTACTTTCCAAATACCCATGCGGAGCTTACAATTCAACTGATAGAATCAGTTAGACAACTTTTTGGAGAAGAAGGCTTAAATCAATTAATACTTACGCGAGAGGAAGAGACACTCAATAAATACCTTCAACACTGTCAAGCAGATACACTCCAAGAAAAATTAAAAAAACTCACGGAACTACGATATGAAGAAGGTTATATGGCGCATTTATCAAAAAATGGCGATGATTATCTTCTCATTGAAGAACACTGTCCGATCTGTGCCGCAGCAAAAGCATGTCAAAATTTTTGTAGATCTGAATTGAGTTTATTCCAATCGATTTTAGGGGAACATGCCAAAATTGTTCGCGAAGAATATCTTCTAGAAAAAGGACAAAGATGTATCTATAGAATTACACCATAATGATGATTTGTAATTTTCTATGATAAGAAGAGATTCACCAGAATCTAAAACAAAGCTGTTAAGTTATTAAGTACTAATAACTTTATTTATCTAAGATCACTCTCTCTATCTTGCCTTTCGACAAGTGTAGCATTGCAACTTTTTCGTCAATATAATCAATAGATATCTATCATCTCTATCTCTATCAATATCAATATCAATCAAAAATAGACAGAACTCTTAGCTTTTCTTGCTTTCTACTGCTTCCCGTTGCCGCGTAGTGACTCTGAAAGAAAGAGATATGTGATGCCGGCAACCTCACGTTCTGTCTGGGATTTAGCGCCTGACTTTGGAGACTACGGATGGCAATGCGGGAAATATTGAATGAAGCATAAAAATAGAGATAAACGCCGTTAAACCCAAGTCTCTTTACGCAACTTCTCTTCCTTCCCCCTATTTTTCCCTTTTTCCTGAGACAAAAGAAAAACCTCTAGCTCGTAGAACTAGAGGTTTTCAATGTTAAGCCCTGGGGGTGACCTACTCTCACATGGGATCTCCCACACTACCATCGGCGCTACTACGTTTCACTTCTGAGTTCGGGATGGGATCAGGTGGTACCATAGTGCTATTCTCCCCAGGAAAACTGG
>DXHP01000156.1 GCA_019113305.1 Candidatus Ignatzschineria merdigallinarum
CAATCCCGGCATGCTCCATAAAATCATCAAAACTCTTGATATGCCGAAAGATGCGGTGATCTACTTTATCGGCGATAAGGGCTCTGATGTTAAGGCCGCGAATAATGCCGGCGTGATTCCTGTCTTCGTTCGCACCGGCAATGGTGCATCAACAGAAGAAAAATTAAAAGCTTCCGGCAAAGCTGATGATTTACTCATTTTTGATGATTTGGCAACATTTGCTGAATTGATTATTGCATCAAAATAGTTATTTGCACGGCTGGGGCGAATGGGTGCATGTTTTTAATGATCCCGCGCCAGCGGTTGAGAGCTTGATGAGCCCTCGATCGTGAATCGTTGCAAATGGATTTTCTAAAGCGCTGTTTGTATCAAAATAGCTATTTGCGCGGCTGGGGCGAATGGGTGCATGCTTTTAATGATCCCGCGCCAGCTATTACGGATTTAAACGAGCTATTCAATTTTTTAAATAATTGACTAACAATATAACGAAAAGAATACAAAAATCGGTATCGTGTGATGCATATAAGACAATTTCTACAAAAATATCCCTACATTCTGATATTCTTAGAATCTTTTATATTTAAATTAAATAGTATCCCAAATACCTACAACAATCTTAACTATACAAGAACTCTTATCTAAGAGTCTCATCCTGTTATATAGGTCAATTAATGAAATCTCAATCTTATTCCTCCCTCCAATATAGAGCAGATATTGATGGTTTAAGGGCTCTTGCCGTCCTATCTGTACTTATCTTTCATTTGAATTCAGATTGGCTTCCTGGCGGGTATTTAGGTGTTGATGTCTTTTTTGTAATTTCAGGATATTTAATTACTTCTATTATTGTTAAACAACTAGATCAAGGATCTTTTTCCTTTAAAAATTTTTATACTAGAAGGATTAAGCGCATCCTTCCCTTATTTTTCACAGTCCTTATCCCCACAATCATAGTCGCATCTTTTTTATTACTTCCTAATGATTATGAGCAATTCTGGCGATCCGCTCGATATGCTATACAATTTAGAGCTAATCGTGCTTTCATGGGCGATAATTACTTTGATGTTGCCACGGAAGAAAAACCCTTGCTCCATCTTTGGTCTCTAGCAATAGAAGAGCAATTCTATTTTATATTCCCACTGGCATGCTGGCTGACTTATAAAGTATTTCAAGGCAAAAACAATAAACGCTTTTACTACTTTCTAATAATTATTGCCGGTATTATTATTAGCACTATTCTTGCGGAATACTCTTTCTTACACAGAGCTAATGATAGCTATTACATGCTCAGAAATAGAGCTGCTGAGCTTTTAATAGGCTGTGGGCTCGCTCTTTTCCCTTTTCAAATCACCAAGAAAATGAAATCCTCTTTAGGGGCTATAGGCATTATCTTATTGATCCTATGTCTCATTCTATTTGATCCTACAACTTCTATTCCCGGAGTATATGTTCTACTTCCAACTATAGCGGCCGCATTATTCATCCTTGACGATTCACAATCTGGGTATAAAAAACTCTTTACGATCAAACCCATTCGATTAATTGGTTTATGGTCTTTTTCAATATACCTATGGCACTGGCCAATTTTGGCTTTTATGAGATATGTCCAGCAATCTAGCCTCCTACCTATCACTTGGATAGTAAGTGCTGTATTAATGACCTTCTTTCTCTCAATATTAAGCTATTATTTCATCGAAAATACATTTAGACGAAATAAAGCAATCTTCAGTAAAAGTATTATCTACTTTTGGCTTATCCCCGCTTTAATTAGCTTTATTCTATCTTCTTTTTTACAACTCTCTTTTATTCAAAACAGAGTTCAGCCCCATAAAGAATTTTCCATCAACTGGGATGATAATCGACTAGGATGTGATGGGAAAATGGAATCTTCCTGCTCTATTGGGGACTTGAATTCACCTATTCGATATTTATTAATTGGTGATTCTCACGCGCTTCATTTAGGTGAAATGATGGACATCATAGGTCAACATGAAAAAATTCATATTACCCTTATTGCCGTAGGTGGTTGCCTCATACAATACACCAAAACGCTTCAGCCACGATTTAACGACTGCAAGACCATTAATGATTACCTAAAACATAATATCCAACAGTTTGATAAAATCCTCATTTCTCAATATTATTATCTCTACAATCAAAGAGACCCTAATTTTATTGATAATTTAAAAGATTCTACATCTGCTATATCTATGGATAAAAAGGTCTCCTTACTCCTTGATATTCCAAGCTCTGGAAAAAGCATCCAGAGAACTGATAGATTTCAACAATTAGGTCTTATATTAAATCAAGAGCCGGCTATAAATAGCCTGAGATATCGGGAAATTCTAGAACTTAATAAAAAAATAGAACAAGCAATGTCCGAAAACGATGCTATAACAACTATAGATCTGACACCTTACTTCCAATTAATTCAAAAAAAATATACTCATGTAGATGAGCACCACATTACTAAAGAAACTAGCGCTGAACTAGGAAGGCTTATCATCGATTCTAAACAACTATAGAAAAAGAATGTTATAAAACAATTCTCTTAAATATGAATCTATTCTGATTCCACCCTTTTCCAATTCTCACGCTGATACATATCGCCTGTCACCTCCCACGTTTCATCGATCTTATAACGGTTTTTTTCGTGGCGATCAGGATGTGCAGGACCCGTTGTGTAGATTAGTTTTCGGTAAGGGTTATTGAGATTTCTTGGATCTTCTGCAATAGCATCACAGCCGCCGATCTCGCTACAAATGATCGAAGGCACATCTGCTGGCGACATTAATTGTGTCGATGTTTGTAACGCGCCATTTTCATCAAAGTCTTTCACCAGCAGTAATGCTTCTGGTCTTCCTGGGTAGTTATTAAAGTTGATCTCGCCATTTTGGCTAAAGGCTTCAGCTAAGCGGATATCGCCTTTAAATCCATGATCTGAAACAAAAATCAAAGAGGTATTATCCCATGCGTTATTCGCTTTGAGTTCATGCACTAAACGTTGTACTTCTTTTAACGCGCAATAACTTGTGTAGAGCTG
>DXHP01000157.1 GCA_019113305.1 Candidatus Ignatzschineria merdigallinarum
CGTACGAAAGATCGTGGTTTAATCGAGTTTATCGAGCTTAAAGAGCACCCATGGTTTGTGGGTACGCAAGCACATCCAGAATTTAAATCAACGCCAAGAGATGGTCATCCACTCTTTATTGAATTTATTAAGGCGGCAAATGCTTTAAAAGCTGCTAAAACGGAAGCGTAACTGCGAGATGTTACCGTAGAAAAATCATGGAATTCCCGTAGAAAAACTTCTGCGGGAATTTTTTATGCTTTATTGTGAGGTTGTAGATTTTATGAGGATTTATAAAATCTAAGTAAGCTAGGGAAGTATGTTGTGAATAAGACATTATCCATTATTTTATATGAGCCAGAAATTCCACCTAATACCGGCAATATTATTCGTCTTTGTGCAAACAGTGGGGCAAAGTTACATTTGATTGAGCCACTAGGGTTTAATCTGGAAGAGAAAGCACTTCGCCGTGCAGGCTTAGATTACGCAGAATGGGCGGATATGAATGTCTGGCCAAATTTAGAAGCGTGTTTAGCGGCCATTTCACCCAATAAAATCTATGCGATGACGACTAAAGGAAGTCGTAATTTCTTCGAAGCGAAATTTGAAGAGAATGATGCGCTGATTTTTGGTCCTGAAACGCGTGGATTGCCGGAAGATTTTATCTTTAGTTTACCGGGAGAGCAGCGTTTACGGTTGCCGATGGTGGAAAATGCCGGCAGAAGTTTGAATCTTTCTAACTCGGTGGCAATTGCGGTTTATGAAACTTGGCGTCAGTTTGAGTTTCAGTAGTTGGAAAAGTATGGGTAAGATTTGATCGGAATAGGTTTTTAGTGGTTGAACTAAAATCTTCTTTTAATATTTGATGCGTGGCTGGGGTGAATGAGTGCATGTTTTTAGTGATCTCGTGCCAGCAAGCATTAATGAATCTTATTAAGTCGAAATAGCTATATATTATTTTTCTTAAACTAAAATGAACGTTACGAAAAAGGAGAATCTGTGAATCGATTCTCCTTTTCTGTTTTGGCTGTTTAGCGGGTTCTATATGGTTTCAGTTTCAATATTGAGTCGTTTGCTCTCCCATTTTCGTGATTTCCAGCGCCAAGCATTGACTAATCCTCGAACCCATTCATCACATAAGAAGCCGATCCAGATACCGATTAATCCCATCTCTTTGACGATTCCTAAATAGTAACCAACGGGAACCGCGATTCCCCACATAAAGATAATTGCCGTGATTAAGGGGAATTTTGCATCGCCGGTTGCGCGTAGAGCATTAACCATGACAATATTTTGGGTGCGCCCAGGTTCTAAGAAAATGGAGAGTAAGAACATCGGTAAGAGAAGGTCGCGAACAATGGTGTTTTCTGTAAAACTATCGACAATTAAATGACGAGAAAGATAGAAAACAATCACAACGCCGAGCGTAACGATCATGCCGGTTCTTAAGCTTTTGAAGGTTCTTGCGTAGGCAGCATTAAATTGTTTAGCACCGACTAAATGTCCGACCATAATCTCATTACCAATACTAATGGAGATCCCAAACAGCATCAGCATGTAGGAGAGTTGGATGTAGATATTATGCGCGGCTAAGCTCTGTTCGCCCATTAAACCCACGAAGGCCAGCATGACTAGCATTTGTGCTGACCAAGAGAGGTTTTCGCCGGCAGATGGTAAGCCGATTTTGAGGATCTGTTGAATGATACTTTTTTTAAATTTAAAAAAGAGTGAGAAATCAAGTTTTACCTTAATGCCGTAAAATAGGAGATAAAATAGTAGAGAAACTCCAATGAGTCGACCGACAACAGTCGACCAAGCAACGCCTTCCAGTCCGAGTTGTGGTAGACCAAAGAAGCCGTAAAGCACAAGGATGTTACCGAGCACAGTGACAATATTCATGATGAATGAAACGTACATCGGCACTTTTGAGTGACCATAAACGCGTAGACAAGATGCGAGAATCACGGCAAGGGCTTCGAAGATTAAACAGAATCCGATGATGTGAAAGTAGCTGCTGCTCATCTCTAAAATTTCTTCCGGCGTATTCATCAATACTAACAGTGAGCGGCCAAAGAAAAAGATGATGGTAAAGCAGATGAAGCCTAATAAAAAGTTGAATGAGATAGAGAGGTGAATCGCTTTGCGTGTCGCTTCACGATTACCGGCGCCTAAATATTGGGCCACAACAACGCTACAACCAATCCCGATAAAGCTAAATATAGTTACAGTGGTATCGAAGAATTGATTGCTCGCGGCAGTTGCGGCAACCATCTGCTCAGAGATATGGCTGATCATATAGGTATTGATCAGAAGCGTCACTAAGTGCAGTAGGATATCTATAAAAATCGGCCAACTGAGCGAGAAGAGAGATTTTTGTAAAACAGTATTTGAGGGATTCATAGCAATTTCAGCTCAAAATAATTCGTAACGTATTATAAGGTATTTCAGATATTTAGCGGTAGAAAAGAAGCGATAAAAGAAATTGTTTCATTGTGGGGTTAGCTTTAAATAGTGGCGTGAAACGTTCTTTTAAAGTTAATACGTATCTGGTGAGATTGATCGAATGCTTTTATAAATCGCGCGCCAGTAGTTTTTGTGGTTGTCTTTAGATCACATGGCTATATTAAGATTCTTAAAGTGAAAGCAGTCTATCAATAAACTATTAAATCTATCCACAATCTATTTATGGTTGATGACTCGTAATTGTGAGTTTTCTTCTAGTGAAATGGGAAGATATTTATGATGTTGAGGATCTTGATAATAAAAGAGTCATTTTTGAAAGATCCCTATTGAGCGTGTGTTTGTTAGATTACCATTTTTTGTGTTTAAACTGTGGATCTCTTGCAGCTCTTGCGGCGCGCGCTTTTTTAGGATCGATAATCAGAGGGCGATACACTTCAATTCGATCACCATCTTTTAGCAGATAATCATCTTCAACTTTAATATGAAATACGCCAAATTGAGGGTTTTCAATCAGCTTACAAGCTTCATGGTAGAGCGCAAAAAAGGGAAGGGCTTCTTTGAGTGAAATGCCTTCCTGAAATTTTTGTGCTTCAATTGGCTGACGATCTGGCAGTGCTAGCGCAAATTCAATTGTGATAAATGATCGTTGTCTATCCGATGAAGTTGCCATATCGAACCTTTGCTTGAGCGCTAAATGCCGAAACCATACTGCCGGCAATATTTTCAAATATTGGGGTCAGAAGTAAGCGCGCAGGACCAAATGAGAAGTCGAAATCAATCATCAGATGAATTTCAGAACCGCCTTCTGGTAAATCAATAAAGCGCCATTCTCCACGTAGATGCCTAAATGGACCATCCACTAAATTAAGAGTGATTTTTTCATTCTCAACAAGTGTATTACGCGTTGTAAACCATTTGTTAAGCGGACCTTTTGCTGTCAAGATTGAGGCTTCCATCATCGTTGGTGTGGATTTAATAATCCTTGAGCCGCGGCACCATGGGAGAAAGCTTGGATAAGCATTCACATCATTGACAAGCTCATACATCTGCTGCGCGCTAAAAGGTTCTTTTTGTGATCGGCGAATGATTGGCACAATATCCCTCAATAAACAAATGGTTGTGATGTTTAACGCATCACGAATAATAGATCATAAAAAAAGCTACCCAAATTTGAGTAGCTATATAGTATAGCAAAAAAGATCCGAAGTTCGCGCCTTATTGGTCATCATTTTTGGCAAGGAACTCGGATGCGGATCTCTTTTAAGCTTGCTGTGATCCTTGTAGTGCCGTGATAGCAATTGTATAGACAATGTCATCGACAAGAGCGCCACGTGAAAGATCGTTGACAGGCTTTGCTAATCCTTGAAGCATTGGTCCAATACAGACGACATTAGCGCTTCTTTGAACAGCTTTGTAGGTAATATTGCCGGTATTAAGATCAGGGAAGATAAAGACCGTAGCGCGACCTGCGACTTTGCTTTCTGGTGCTTTTTGACGACCAACGCTAAGAACGCTTGCCGCATCAAATTGTAGTGGACCATCAATTAGAAGATGGGGGGCTTTTTCTTTCGCGAGCTTTGTTGCTTCTGCGATTTTTTCTACCTCTTCGCCGGCACCAGATGTGCCTGTTGAGTAAGAGAGCATTGCCACGCGAGGTTCAATTCCAAAGATTTTTGCAGATTCTGCCGATTGAACGGCGATATCGGCGAGCTGCTCCGGCGTTGGTGCTGGGTTCACTGCGCAATCCCCATAAACATGTACTTGATCCTTCATCAACATGAAAAAGATACTCGAAACCAGTTTGGAGTTTTTATCGGTGCCAATCAGTTGGAAGGCCGGGCGAATCGTATCTGCTGTGGTATGAACTGCGCCGGAGACTAAACCATCAACATCACCAACGGCAAGCATCATCGTTCCGACAACAACGCTATCTTTGAGTGCTTCGCGGGCAGTTTCTTCGGTTGCCCCGCGATGTGCTCGGCGTTCTACAAATCCGGCAACATATTGTTCAGCAATATCATGAGGATCTAAGATCTCAATGCCGTGATCTGGAATCATAATATTATTGTCGGCAGCGACTTTTGCGATCGTTTCTTTATTTCCTAGAAGTACACATCTTGCGATTCCACGTTCAGCACAGATCGTTGCTGCGCGTAATGTACGAGGCTCTTCGCCTTCAGGGAGTACGATACGGCGATTCGCAGCTTGCGCGCTTTTAATCAGCTTATAGCGAAATGCAGATGGCGGCATGCGTTTTGTTTGCGGTTGTTCTAGTTGTTTGATGAGTGATTCCACTTGCAGATGTTTTGTAATGAAATGGATCGCTTCTAAGTTATCATGTAAATTATTATTTTCCGGAATGACGCCTAGAACCTCTAAAGATTTGCAGAAATCCGTTTGGCAATAAGTGATCGTTTTGGCGATTGCGGAAGGATCTTTTACATGATTAATAATGTATCCCGCTAACCAAATGTGAGATTCGCTATAGATATACGCGTTAAGATCAAAGTGAGCGGCGACTTCTTCAGGTGTATTTGCGAGCGAGTTGCCGGCAAAAACCACGCCGGAGCAGAGTGTTCTAGCAATGTCGGCATTTAGCTCATGTGTGAAAGGGCGGCTGCTATCGTAGGTTAATCCTTCAATAACAACGATATCGTTATTTTTTCCTGCTTCAACCACACGATCGACGATATCTTCTAAAAGCTCATCGTACTGATTATTCCGAATAGCCTGATTGACTGCGCCTTCTAAAATTGGGGATGGGGTTTCATCATTGAACAGTTCTCGATAAAGCTGTTGCGAGCGGTTATTATCTTCGCCAATTGGTCTGACAAAACCGACTTTTAATCCGGCATTATGAAGGGCTTCTACTAAGGCAAGAGAGATTGAGCTTAGGCTCTGAATATCACCGGTAGGTGCTACAAATAAGGTTTTCATATCACAAACTCCTAATAATTGAGATGGATCTAAAAAGAAAATATGGCTGTTTCGGTGGTAGAAGCGCTATCATCTTTTCGAATTTTTGAAAAGAGAGGCGCTTCTAAAGCGTTATATGAAAAAGATCTAAGGCTTGAGAGTTTTGAGTTTCCTCGATTCCTCATTTCAAAGCGATTAGATCTTTTTATGAATAGTGAATGAACTTTTGTGCAAAATCTAGTGCGATGCCGATTACAACATCGCTTTGTACTCATCAGTATTAAGCACTTTTCTTGTTTTTAGCAAGAATTTCAAGTGTATCTTGGACGATCATGCCTTCTTCATCCGTACAGACAACTAGTGCTTTCCCAAATCCAGCACTTGTCGCAATAACGCCCTCTTTTCCGCCCGTACAGAAGCTGTTTGAAGGGTTGCTAAATGTGTAACCTAAGAATGCGAGTTGCGTCATAATGAGTTCGCGCACATAAGCGGAGTTTTCACCAATACCGCCGGTAAAGACAATGGCATCAAGTCTTTGCAGTGCCGGTAAGTATGATGCGATGGTTTTCGCAACGCGGTAACCAAACATATCGAGCGCTAATTGGCAACGGACATGACCTTCTTTTGCTTTGGTTTCAAGCATGCGGCAATCATTTGAAACGCCAGAAATACCAAGAAGTCCGCTCTTGAAGTTGAGGAGATTATCCATTTCATAAATATCGTAATCTAAGCACTCAACGAGATAAGGGATTAAACCAGGATCGAGAGACCCGGAACGTGTTCCCATCATTAAGCCTTCTAAAGGCGTTAAACCCATGCTGGTATCCACCGATTTTCCATTTTTAACTGCTGCAACAGATGCACCGTTTCCTAAGTGGCAACTGATGATATTGAGCTTGTCTAAGGGAATATCTAAGATGCGCGAAGTTCTCTCTGTGATATAGCGATGGCTACTTCCATGGAATCCGTAACGACGAATATTATATTTTTCGTAGATTTCAAGTGGTAATCCATAGAGATACGCTTCTTCCGGCATTGTTTGGTGGAATGCTGTATCGAATACGGCAATATGTGGCAATTCCGGTAAAACTTCTTGTGCTGCCAAAATCCCGATTAAGTTTGCAGGGTTGTGGATTGGTGCTAATGGCGCACATTTTTTGATGATATCGATCACTTCAGGAGTGATTTCAACAGACTCTTGGAAGTATTCGCCGCCATGAACAACACGATGTCCTACCGCGATAATTTTATTCGCAAAGCCATTATCATCAAGGTAGGTAAAAATCTTTTTAAACGCACCAAGATGCGTATTATCCTCTAGTTTTTCGGTGTTTTTCCCGGCATGTTTAATCGTCAGTTTTGCTTCAGGAGAATCGAGCTGCTCTGCGCCTCCACTAACGATTGTTTTTCGTTCTTTTGCACTAATTAGGGCGAACTTAAGGGAGGAACTTCCGCAATTGATGACTAATGCATACATACTGTTTAACTCCTATAAACATCTATCCTTGAGATGTTTTTATTGTTATTTATTGATGGTTTTGACTGGCGGTTTTCAACGTTTTTTCTGTGACATCTCCATCTGTAACAGCGCTTAAAACAGCCATATCGATCTTATATTACTAATCAAAATTTTTAATCACCCCACTAGTTATATCACTCTTTTCAGTGAATTTGGGGAGAACTTTACTTGAGTTTGACTTATATAATATTTTTTTCAATTAAAAAATATCGGGAAGTTTAAAAAAATTCGTAAGGATAAATGGCTTGAAGTGATTAGTTTTGTAAATTTAGATAGATTTATGATGGTGTTATCGGGTCTTATGCTCTTTTGGGGAGAAAGTTTGGGGCAGTAAATATTGATGGTTATGATTTTTTGGAGCGTTGATTAATCATATAAATGGCAGAAAAAATCAGTAAACAGCCAAGCATAAACTTTATGGTGAGTGATTCAGCAAGAAAAATCATCGATAAAATCGTCGCAAACATCGGTGTTAAGAAGAGAAATGATGAGGCTTGTGCCACACCGCCTTGTTGTAATGCTAAAAACCATAATGAAAATGACCCCACTGAAGCAGGGAATACAAGCCACCAAAAGTTAAACCAACCTAGCGCGGAGAGTGTTAAAAATGGATAGGATTCTGTAGAGAATGTGGAGATTAGAAAGAGAATGATGCCGCCAAAGAGCATCTGCCAGCCGGCAATGATAAAAGGGGGATTTTGTGTGGCGAGAATGCTTTTACTACCAATAGTACATAATGCCCAGCTCAGTGCGCCGCAGAGTGCGAAAACAATTCCTAATATATTGCCTTTACTATCGATATTGAGGCAGAGTGCCACGCCGGTAATTCCGAGAATAAGTCCGAGAAAACGCTTTAAAGTGAGGCGATCTATATGGCAAAAGTGCGCTAAAATAAGAACCCAAAAAGGATTGGTGAAAAATAAAACAGCAGCTAAAGCAGAATTAATATAGCCAAAAGCGAGATTCAGAAATCCCATTGCGCAAGCTGTTTGAAGGACCCCGATAAAAAAGAGATTGATCCAATCTCTGATGGTGGAATCTTCTGCTTTCGGGATGATCTTATCAATGCCGTATCGGAAGGCGCAATAAAGTAGTAGGGCAATACCGGCGATAATAAAGCGTACTCCTCCTAGATAAAACGGAGGAATATGTGCGCTAGAGATTAAAAATTTGCCGGTTGGGAAGGATGATCCCATAAAAAAAGTAGCAACAACTAATAAGATGATAAATCGAAAGCTGATGGATGGACTCATGAATTTCCCCTTTGCATTATTGAGTTGGCATTGATCTTTTTTTGTCTTAGATATATTCCGGTTTATTGAGAGGCTATTATTTTTTTATAGTGATTTGTGATTGCCTATTGTGATTTGTTAGTTGTCGCTCTTGAGCTGCATCGTTCTTCATTGGTTATGGTTATTTTTGAATGGAGAAATCAGCGATATTTGCGTGGAGTTATTTGAGTAAAATTAGGTGTTTTACAATCCAATAGAGAACATTTGTGCGAAAAGTTACCACTCTTGTTTTATATCATGGCTTTAACTTCATTGAAATTATTTTGAAAGCTACCGAGAAATCGCTAAGTAGTGTAAAATAACTCGTTTTGTAGAAGCTCTATTTTGTATAGAGCATTAAAGATAGAAAGAGAGAGAATAATTTTATGGCAATCCTAAATGTGGTTACTGTTCCGCATCCCGCTTTAAGAGCAACTGCTGAACCAGTTACAGAATTTGATGATGCGTTGAAAACGCTTGCCGCAGATATGCTTGAGACGATGTATGATGAAAAAGGCGTAGGTTTAGCCGCCAATCAGATTAATGTTTTAAAGCGCATTTTTGTCGCTGATTGCTCTGAAGATCGTGATCAGCCATATGTTTTTGTAAATCCCGAAATTATTAAAGAATCAGAGGAAACGGATGCCGCTGAAGAAGGCTGTCTCTCTCTGCCAACGCTTTATAGTGGTCCGGTTGTTCGTCCTGAAAAAATCACGGTTCGTGCTCAAGATGTGAATGGGGAATTCTTTGAATTAGAAGCGGATGAATTATTAGGTCGTTGTATTCAACATGAACTCGATCACTTAAATGGCGTTCTTTTTATCGATTATTTATCGCGTATGAAGCAACAACGTGTTTTGAAAAAGCTTGAGAAAGTCTTAAAAGAGCGTGAGCGTGAGCGTGAAGCATAGGCATGAATGACTTTTGTTGTTAAGTCATTATTAAAGAGAAGGAAGATACAATGAGTTTACGAATTATTTTTGCGGGAACGCCGGAATTTTCAGTGCCAACATTAGAGGCATTGATCTCAAGTGAGCACGAAGTTGTGGGTGTTTATACGCAGCCAGATCGTCCTCGTGGTCGTGGTAAAAAAATGCAATTTACGCCGATCAAGGAAGTAGCGGTCGCCCATAATATTCCTGTTTATCAACCTCTCTCTTTGCGTCAAGAAGAAGCACAACAAACATTAGCCGCGCTAGATGCAGATCTGATGATAGTGGTGGCTTATGGCTTAATATTGCCAGAAGCTGTATTAAATGCGCCTAAGTATGGCTGCTTAAATATTCATGCGTCATTGCTTCCTCGTTGGCGTGGTGCAGCGCCGATTCATCGCGCAATTGAAGCTGGTGATCAAGAAACCGGCGTTGCGATTATGCAGATGGATATAGGTTTAGATACCGGCGATGTTTGGAGTGAAGCCAAGATTGCAATTACGCCAGAAATGACGATGATCGAATTGCATGATGCTTTAAAATCAATGGGTGCGAAGTTGTTGCTTGAGACAATTCCGACAGTGATTGCTGGAGAAAAATCGCCGGAGAAGCAGCCAGAGGCTGGGATTACTTATGCCGAGAAAATTTCTAAAGAGGAAGCGAAGCTTAACTGGCAAGAAGATCATGTGACATTGATGCGGAAAATTCATGCGTTTAATCCTTTTCCAGGGGCTTTTACCACGGTTGATGGTGAGCTATTAAAGTTTTTTAAAGTGGCACTTACAGAACAGAAATCCACACAAAGTCCCGGCACCATTCGTGTTGATGGTGAGCAAATTTATGTGGTTGCTGGCGATCAAATTGAGCTAGAGGTGTTAGAACTTCAGGCGGCTGGTAAAAGAAGAATGGAGAGCGCGCTCTTTGTTAAAGGTAACGAAATTAATCAAAAGGTATGTCAATAGATGGCAATTCAAGAAGCGCTATATCCTAAACTCATGAAAAACCCTCGTTTTGTCGCCGTTGAAATTCTCAACGCTGTATTACAAGGGGAATCCTTAACTGAAGCATTACCGCGTTTATCGGCGGCATTAACAGATAATGATAAGCGCTTTGTGCAACATCTGCTGTTTGGCACATTAAGACAGTATGATGCATTGGAAGATCGTGTTTCTCAAATGCTTTCAAAACCGATTAAGCCCTCTGAAATGGAAGTCAAACTTGCGCAGATTTTAGCTGCGTACGAATTAACCGAAATGGCGACAGCGGAATATGCGATTCTTAATAATTGGGTCAATCTCATTAAAGAGATGGATAAGCTTTGGGCTGCCGGTTTAACGAATGCAATCTTAAGAAATATTCAGCGTGGCAAATTACCAGCAGCGAAAACATTAGCTGGGAAAAGCAATATGCCGGCATGGTTTGCCAAACGTGTGGAAAATCAGTGGGGCAAAGAAGCGTTAGAAGAGATCGGTACATTTTATCAGCTGCATCCTGAGATGATTTTACGGGTGAATTTGCAAAAAAATAGCCGTGATCAATACTTAGCAATCTTGAAAAATGCCGGCATTGATGCAATGGCACATGAGTTTGTGGAAACGGCAATTGTACTTGATTCGCCAGTGAGCGTGGATCAATTACCTGGATTTGCCGAAGGCTCAGTGAGCGTGCAAGATGCTTCGGCGCAGTTAGCGGCAATTTTGTTAGCACCAGAAAATGGAATGAAAGTGCTAGATGCTTGCTCCGCGCCCGGCGGTAAAACGACGGCGATCTTAGAGCAAGCACCCGCATTATCGAGATTGGTCGCATTAGATAGTTCACAGGATCGTTTAGGTCGAGTTGTGGAAAATGTTGAGCGTGTTTGCGGCGAAGTACCGAGTTTTGTCACGATTGAAGCGACCGCGTGTGAAGCTTATGAAACATCTGTAAAGTTTGATCGTATTCTCTTAGATGTACCTTGTTCGGCAACAGGGATTATGCATCGTCATCCAGATATCAAAAGATTACGTCAAGCCTCAGATATTCAAAACTTAAGAAAGACACAAGCTGAGATTTTAGCGCACGCTTGGGAACAGTTAGCCGTTGGGGGAAGATTGCTCTATGCAACTTGTTCTATTTTAAAAGATGAAAATGAGCAGCAGATTCGTCAATTTTTAAAAGAAGAAGTGAGTGCAAAAGAGGTGAAATTTGCCTTACCATTTGGTGAAGCAAGAGATGTGGGAGTACAAATTTTACCGCGTTACTTCGAATCAGAGAAGAGCGTTGATGGCTTCTATTATGCCTTATTAGAGAAGGTTGCGATTTAGCAGCTAGGAACCTATGGTATTGAGACAATCCTTGAGTCAAGTGATGAAAGCGCAATCTCTTAAAAGTTGTTTAACGATGACTTTAGAGAGATTAAAGGGCTTTTTTATCATGAAAAAAACGCAAGGGTTGTCTCAGCTATTGATCATTATTATGGTCATGATCTGTACGCCATTAGTCTCTTTAACCGCTCAGAAGCAATCCTCTTTAATCATTCAAGAGGTACGTAGTGAATATTACCGTTCTGGTTCAGCCATGATTAAAATTCGTGATACTGAAAAACTCCTGAATGGGGGCTTTAAAAAACTGGATCTGTTGTTATCGATGAAGAGTGAGATTGTGATGAGTGATGAGCAAGCACAGATGCTTCTCAATGGGATTCCTCTGACATTTGTGTATGATATTCGGATTGCAGAGAAAGGCTTTTGGAATTTCTGGGGCGGAAATCACTATTCGAAAGAGATTCGTTATTTGCTCTTTTATCATGGATTATCGAAGCAATTTGTCGTGCGAGATCTGGAAACGAAGAATCAGCATAGTTATCCAACCTTAAGTTTGGCGCTGTTATCCATCTCTACGCCGAGCAATATTGAGTTTGCTCTACATGATCCTGAAGGCTTGAAACTCGAAGATTATCAGGGGCAAGCAAAGCTTTGGTTGGATATTGAAGCGTTGCCAACACCATTACGAATACCGGCATATTTATCAAGCAACTGGCGACTCAATTCTAGTTGGTTTAAGTGGGAGCTCAAATTATGATGGGTTTATTGCGCAAGCACGCCTTTACGCTCTTTCTTCTGTTGTCGATATTGCTGACAATTATTCTCGGTATTATGGTTCGTTCTATCGAGTCGGCGGTGCTGTACTCTCGTTATTATACTTGGATTATTGTTGCCGGCATTATCTGTTATGTGTCACTGATCTCATTGGTGACTTATTTCCTTGTGCAGTTATTTCAAGGCGTGCGAAAGAAGCGACTTGGTGCTCGATTAAATGCGCGGATGATGATGTTCTTCTCCGGGCTGTCGGTGGTGCCGATTGTGATTTTATTCCTTTTTGCGGGATTAATGATTCAGCGCGGAATTGACAGTTGGTTCGATGAATCTTTAGATCAAGGATTTGATGATGCTTTAACTTTGGCGCAATCGGCGTTAGAAACACGCCGGTTAGATGCGTTAGAGATTACCCAATCAATTGGTAGCCATGTGGCACAATTGAATTCATTAGATCTGGCTTATGAGTTAGAAAATCTTCGTTTTGAAGCGAATGCGATGGATTTGACGGTATTTGATCATCGGGGGAGAATTTTAGCCACAAGCTCCAGTAATACAACAGTGAATTTGCCGGAATTACCGAATGATATCGTGTTAATGAGCGTTTTTAACGATATGGATTATGTCTGGCTCGAGCCGGTTGGGGATGATGAACTGCAAGTGCGCGTTATTATTCGGGTGGATTCTGATGTGCCGCGCGTGGTTCAAGCCATTTATGAAATTCCGCCACGTTATACCGAATTAGGGTTATCTACGCAGCGTTCTGTGGAGAGTTATAAGCAATATAAAACCTTGCAGGAATCGCTCAAAGGACAGTTGATTGCGATCTTAACATTGGTATCATTATTGGCAATTTTATTAGCACTTGGGGGCTCTTATTTTGCAACACGCCGATTAGTGAATCCGATTCGCCGATTATCGATTGCTTCAAAATCGGTTTCTGAAGGAAATTTTGACCGAGAAATTACGGTGAAGTCGAATGATGAAATCGGCTTCTTAACGGAATCCTTTAACGAGATGATTATAAAGCTTCGCCAATCTAATGAAGCTGAAAAAGCATCTCAGCGATTGTTAGTTGCGCAAAGATCATATCTAGAAGCCGTACTCGCAAATCTCTCTTCCGGCGTTTTAGTGCTTGATAATCATGGTCGGATTCGAACCTTTAATGAAGCCGCATTATCAATTTTAGGAACTGAGCGCTCCCTATTGCATCGTCTGAAATTGAGTGAACCTGAATCGATTGATGAAACATTAGGCTTCTTTTTTACGCCATTGGCCGATTATTTACAGAAGAAGTTACAAGGAGAGGAGAATGATCGCTTAGAAGTAATGCGCGTTGAAAAAGGTATTACACAGATCTTGTCTGTGAGAATTTCTGAGCCGCTTGAAAACCGGAGTTTGCCAAGTGGTTATGCGATTGTCTTTGATGATATTACCCAGTTAATTAATTCCGAGCGGGAAGCTGCTTGGGGGGAAGTTGCGCGGCGTTTAGCACATGAAATTAAAAATCCTTTAACGCCGATTCAATTATCAGCGGAAAGAATGGCATTTAAGCTGAAAGAGAAGCTGGAACTTGAAGATCAGTTTTTACTAGAAAAATCGACGCAAACAATTATCACACAAGTGAATGCCATGAAGAAGATGGTGAATGCGTTTAGTCAGTATGCTAGAGCGCCGAAGCTACATTTAAAGAAAATCGATATTACGGCATTAGCAGAAGAGATTACATTCCTTTATAGTGATTATGTTCGTGGTGTGGAAGTGGTGTTGCAAAGACCGAAGAAATCTCTCTATGTGAATGGTGATGAAATCCGTTTGCGGCAGTTATTACACAACTTAATTAAAAATGCGATCGAAGCTTGCCAAGAAAACAAAGAATGTAGCGATGGTAAAGTTGTGGTAGATCTGCATAAAAATGATGAAGAAACACTCGTGTTGCGAGTGAGTGATAATGGTACAGGGATCGATGAATCCTTGATTAATCGAATGTTTGAGCCTTATGTTTCCACCAAAGAGAAGGGAACAGGGCTTGGTTTATCTGTAGTGAAAAAAATTGTAGAAGAGCACAGTGGCAGAATCGCGATCTATTCTGGTAAAGAAAGAGTCGGGACTCAGGTTGAAGTTGTGTTACCTATTTATCAGGAAATAGAAGAAGGAAAAGACAATGTCGAATAAAGTCAATAAACAGTGGGGCGGACGTTTCTCAGAAAGTACCGATGCATTTGTGCAAGCATTTACAGGATCGGTAGATTTTGACCAACGAATGTACGCTGAAGATATCGCCGGATCGCTTGCGCATGCTGAGATGCTCTTTACGCAAGGGATTTTAAGCGAAGAAGACTTTAAGCTGATCAAAGATGGTTTAGCAGCGGTAAAAGCAGAGATTGAAGCGGGTGATTTCCCTTGGTCTATCGAACTTGAAGATGTGCATATGAATATCGAATCAAGTTTGACCGAAAAAATCGGCATCGCTGGCAAACGCCTTCATACAGGGCGTTCACGTAATGACCAAGTTGCAACGGATATTCGTCTTTGGCTTCGTAATCAATTAGATTTGATTGATGCTGAATTACAACGTTTACAAAATGGGATTTTGGAAGTAGCAAGTAAAGAGCATGATACGATTATGCCGGGCTTTACGCACCTTCAAGTGGCACAGCCAATCACGTTTGGTCATCATTTAATGGCATGGTTTGAGATGATTAAGCGTGACCGTTCACGTTTTCAAGATTGCCGTAAACGTTTGAATATTTCGCCATTAGGCGCAGCCGCACTTGCTGGAACAACGTATCCAATTGATCGTCATCTATCAGCAAAATTACTCGGCTTTGATGCGCCATCAGAAAACTCACTGGATTCTGTATCGGATCGTGATTTTGCAATTGAATTTGCAGCAGATGCTTCGATTTTAGCAATGCACCTTTCACGTTTCTCGGAAGAGCTCGTGCTTTGGGCAACGCCGGCATTTGATTTTATCAATCTTCCAGATCGCTTCTGTACCGGTTCTTCTATTATGCCGCAGAAGAAAAACCCGGATGTTCCTGAACTTGTGCGTGGTAAAACGGGGCGCGTATATGGTCATCTTTTCTCATTACTCACATTAATGAAGAGCCAACCACTTGCGTACAATAAAGATAACCAAGAAGATAAAGAGCCGCTTTTTGATATCGTTGATACCGTTTTAGGTTGTGTGCGTGCATTTGCGGATATGATTCCGGCGATCTCGAGTAAGAAAGAAAATATGTATGAGCGTACTAAACTTGGTTTCTCAACAGCAACAGACCTAGCAGATTATTTAGTGCGTAAGGGAATGCCATTTAGAAATGCACATGAAGTTGTGGGAAATGCCGTGCGTTTAGGGGTTGATACTGGTCGTGATTTGGCAGAGATGGAATTAGCAGAATTACAACAGTTCTCTGATTTAATTACGGGAGATGTGTTTGAATATTTAACACTAGAAGGATCTGTCGCCGCTCGTGATCACCACGGTGGTACGGCGCCTAAACAAGTTCTCGCTGCGATTGAGCGCGCTAAAGCTCTTATTTAGGATGAAGAATATCACTATGGCTCATTGATCATTCAGTGCGTTAGTGATAAAAGTTGAAGGTTGATTCAGAAAGTTTGAATCAGATGACTTTAAAACAGTTAAGGGATAGGAAATCTATCCCTTAATCAATTACAAATGCTAAATAGAAATGATAAATCGCGAGATAAGAGGCACTTTACTTTGATGAAATTGTTTAAAAATATTCATGCATGGCAGCGCCATATAACGTTGTTGCTTCTTCTGTTAATCGTTGCAGGTTGTGCAAGTGCGCCTAGAACTGGATCTCGTGTGGAATTTGTCGAACCGAAAGCGATGGCACCGATGATTAATTTCTGGGTGCATGTCTATTCTCGTTGGGATATCGGCTTAGTTGCTTTTCATGATAATCGTTATTTAGATGTGGTTTATGATCTATCGCCGATTACGCAAGGTGATCGCCGAACTTGGGATACGATCTCTGAGCTAATCAAAGATGATCTTCTTGTGATTGAAGAATCTGTGACGAATCCTCGTAAATTGACGAGCAATCAAGAACGAATCAAAAAAATGTTAGTAAAAGCCGGTGGACAGAGCGCTTTAATCGGTGCGTCTGAAAGATTACGTGGTCAACGAGGATTAAAATCTGAGTTTCGCCGGGGGTTAGAGCGCAGTCAAGTCTATATTCCTTACTTTAAAAAGGTCTTTAGAGGTGCCGGATTGCCAGAAGAGATTGCGTATCTTCCGCACGTCGAATCCTCCTTTAATAAAGGTGCTCGATCAAAAGTGGGAGCTTCTGGTATGTGGCAGTTTATGCCATCGACAGCAAGGAGCTTTATGCCGATGCGCGCTAATGTTCTCGATTCCCGTTTTGATCCGAGACATTCGGCACAAGGCGCGGCAAAACTGATGGCATATAATCATAAAATTGTGAATTTCTGGCCCTTAACGATTACGGCATACAACTCCGGCGTGGGTCATGGAATTCGTGCGAAAGAGCGTTACGGCAATGATATGGGGATGATTGTCTTTAATTATAACGAAGGCGCATTCCAGTTTGCTTCCCGTAACTTCTATGCCGAGTTTGTGGCTGCGATGAAAATTGCAAGAGATCCGGATAAATACTTCCCGGGATTTCGCTATAACTTTCCAAAAAGCGATATTGAAGGGATTCAACTTATCACACCGATGAAACTCAGCGATCTTTCTAAGGAAGTGGGGATTTCTGAAGTGCTATTAATTGATTTAAATCCGGCATGGCTACGCAATATTGAGACGAATCGTACAGAAATTCCGAGTAACTATGATATTTGGTTACCCAAAGGCACAATGAAACGTCTTAATCATCACGGTTTTTATCGTCCAAGTCGTATCCAACCTTAGTTATTGCTAGTTCCGGCACTGAGAAATTGTTAGGACAAATGATTGCCGATGCTGATTAATCGTATGCCGGCAATAAGGAATGGGTATCTTAAACATGAAAATAACACGTGATACAGCAGGGAAATATAAAAATTTAATAATCTGATAGCGATCTAAAATCGTTATCTTCCTATTAAAATTGAAGGATAAATTATGGGAAATATTCGTAAAGCAGAAGAGATCGGGCAAAGCATTTGGTTCGATAATATTGAGCGTAATATGCTTGGTAGTAAAGGTAAGCTCGCACAAATGATTGTGAAAGAAGGATTGTTAGGCATTACTTCTAACCCTGCGATTTTTGAAAAAGCAATTGCCGGCGGCGTAGAATATCTCTCTGTGATGAAGGATGAAGCGAATCAAGATTTATCAGCAAGAGAGCTATTTTTTAAGTTAGCGATGGAAGATATCCAATCAGCCTGTGATCTATTTGCTGATACTTATGAATCAACACGTTATCGTGATGGTTATGTGAGTCTTGAGGTTTCACCGGATTTAGCGAATGATGCTAATGGCACCATTATCGAAGCGAAAGCATTGTGGGAAGAGGTCAATCGTCCCAATTTAATGATTAAAGTACCGGCAACGAAAGCAGGAATTATCGCTATTGAAGCCTTGATTGCTGAAGGTATTAATGTCAATGTGACATTAATTTTCTCAGTCGCGCGTTATGAGCAAGTTTTAGAAGCATTTTTGAAAGGCTTAGAAGCCCGAGTAAAATTAGGTCTTCCTATTTTTCAAATTGCGTCTGTGGCGAGTTTCTTTATCTCGAGAATTGATAGTGTTGTGGATGCGAAAGTTGCAGAGATTGCGCCTCATTTAAAAGGTCATATTGCCATTGATAATGCCAAAATGGCTTATGAACATTTCCAATTTGTAATGGAGAGAGATCGTTCAAAAGCGCTTTTAAAAGCGGGTATGCAGCCGCAAAGATTACTTTGGGCATCGACTGGTGTGAAAGATCCAAATTATCCAGAAACGCTCTACGTGCAGAAATTGATGGGTAAAGATACCGTGAACACCATTCCGCCGAAGACATATCAAGCATTTTTAGAAGATTCGCAAGCGCCAAGTTCACAAATCGGATTAGAATTAGATTTGGCAAAATCACGCTTACAGGAATTAAAAGCATTGAATATCGATCTCAATGAGATTTGTGATGAATTAGAAACTGCCGGCGTTGATCAGTTTGTGGCGGCATTTGATTCCTTATTATCAACGATTGAGAATGCAAGGCATTAATGTTGGATCCATCCATCAATCAGTTAATCAATGAATGAGATTGATGTTTTTAACCAACAACGATTAAGCTTCGTGGTGATATTGAAATCCTCTCTATTAGAGAGGATTTTTTATTTCGGAATAAGTCGGAAATATCGCTAAAATCATCATGGCTGATAGTATTTTGATCGAGATAGATTGCTATTGTACCGGCACGAGATTGGTAAAACATGCAAGAATTCTCTCCAGCTTCGCATCACCTCTTAAAAGAATTTTTCACCCCTGAATTTGATGATAGAGATGCGTTATTCTTGCTGTGACGCATTATGATTTAGTAATCGACGGCGATTTATAGTATGTTAAGCGATGGTGCGCTGGTATCAATGATCTAGCGCGCAAAATGAGAACAGATAGAGAACCAGAATAGGATTGAATTAAAGTAGGCAAAGATGAAGATAGAACTCTCTCAACCATTTTTTAAAGAGCGCATTGCCATTATGGGAATTGGGCTGATTGGCGGCTCATTAGCTCGTGCATTGAAACGTCATAATTCTGTGGGCAAGATCATTGCGTATGATCAAAACGAAGCGGCATTACAGAAAGCGTATGAGTTGGGAGTGGCGGATGAGATCTATACTGATCCAATTAAAGCGGCTGAAAATGCAGATGTGATTATTCTGGCAACTCCCATTACGGCAATGGGAAAAATCGTGAAAGAGATTATCCCTTATTTGAAAGAAGATGCCGTGATGAGCGATGTTGGTTCAACAAAAGGCTCGGTGCTTGAAAGCATTAAAGCAGAAATTGGTTATCTTCCTGAACGCTTTGTGCCAGCGCATCCTATTGCCGGAACAGAGAAACATGGTGTTGAAAATTCTTTTGAATCGTTATTTGATAATCGCCGGACACTCGTGATTCCGCATTTAGAAAATAGTCATGATGCCGTGCGTACGATTCATGAAATGTGGAAAGCTGCCGGTTCAGAAACAGAAGAGATGGGCGTTAAGCATCATGATCAGGTACTCGCAGCAACTTCGCACATTCCGCATTTATTGGCGTATGCGACGGTTGATACTTTGGCGAATCTAGATGATCGTGCGGAGATCTTCCGTTTTGCGGCCGGTGGATTTAGAGATTTTACTCGTATTTCAGCATCCGATCCGGAGCTCTGGACAGATATCTGTTTACAAAATCGGGAATCGATTTTAGAGGTTTTAACAGCGTATCAGAAGAAGATCGACCTTCTTCGACAGGCTTTAGAAGATGAAGAGCGCGAAACGTTAAGTAAGGTCTTTGCTAGAGCGAAACATGCGCGAGATAATTTTTATAAAGAACCTTAAAATTTTCTTGTTTGGATTTAAGAAAATTATCACTTATTGTTGGCATGTGATTGATAAAAGAGTGCAAATATTCTCTTCAGCCATGTTTCTATTTAAAAAGAAACCTCTCGCTCGGTAATTTAAAAGAGATTGCACTATTCATGATCGCGAGATGCGATTATGTGTCTAGGATAATAGCCATTAAAAAAATATGTCGGTATGATGCAGTATCGACATATTTTTTTATTCGGAAAAGGAGTGGGAATGTCATTACATGACTTTACCATGATGGTTGCAGATTTTGCGCATCGACATGAGCATTGGCTGCTTCTGTTACTGTTTATGATCGCATTTTTAGAATCACTCGCGGTGATTGCGATGCTATTTCCTGGTACTATTTTAATCGTTGCGCTGAGTACCGTCGCTGGTACGATAGATTATCCTTTTTTGCCGATTTGGATTGCAACCGCTTTAGGTGCATTTTTAGGAATGTGGGGATCTTATGATTTTGGCACACTTCATAAAGATGAGATGAATCGGTTATGGCCTTTTTCTAAAAAACCAACTCTATTACCAAGAGTTCAATCCTTTATTCATAAATGGGGTTTGTGGGCAGTATTTTTCTGCCGATTCCTAGCGCCATTTCGGGCGACAATTCCGATGATTTCAGGGGCTTTTACGGTACCTAAATGGCGATATCAACTATTAAATGCGCTATCGGCAATGGCTTGGTCATTATTAGTGTTATCGCCGGGAACTTTTGGTGCGCATTGGCTATTGAAGTTTATTAGTTAATGATATCAATAGATATTGAGTCTTAAAGTTTAAAACTCATTCCATTTTGATGGAGTTATTGTTGGCTTAACATGATGAAAACCTTTTAGATTTTTAATTTCATCTAAAAGGTTTTCTGGTTTTAGGAAGTTTTTAAAATCTTCTTATCATTGTTAATCACTAAGACTTGGATATTGCGGCTTGTTATGAATGTGCTTCTTCATCTTCAGCATTTATCATTGGTTTCCCATACTCTTGTACAAAAGCGGCATAACTATATTCTCCAAAAGGAAGGAGCGCATTACGCTGAATTTTAGATTTTGTTTTTTCAATTTCATCCGCTTCAATCTCTTCTCTAAGTGCTTCCTTGATTTCGTGAGCTTCTTCGTTTTTCATCACCTCGATAATTGCATCTTCATCAATCCGTGGGTCTAATGTTGCAGCCGCAATAGGAGAAACATGACCATCCGGCATAATAACGTGTGGGAGCGCATCTTCCACATCGGTATGAAGTTTTTTGCTCGCTTTCGTGAAGTGAATGGTAATGATTGAGAGCGCAATAATAATAGGAAAAATATAGAGACCTTTTGCGTCAAAACTCGCCATAAAGTATCCAGAAATAAGTGGACCAATGGCCGCGCCAATGCCAAATAACATTAATAAGATCGCACTGAGTGACACGCGTTTATCTTCATCGATATTATCATTGGCGATAGCAACAGATAATGGATAGAGCGTGAATTGTAAGGCGATTGCAAAAAAGCTCGCAATGGCAATATAGAAGTTTGTCGCAAAGGGGAGGTTAATAAATATCGATAAAATCAGCAGGAAAAGAGCAACGAAAGTGACGAGAAGAAGACGATTCATTCTGTCTGATAATAAGCCTAAAGGCCATTGAATCACGAGCGAAGCGGCAATTGCGATAGCCATATAAATCCCCGCCTCTTGAGTATCTAAGCCTAGCCTCGTCGCAAAAATAGGACCCAATCCATAAAATGAGCCAACCATCATTCCAGAGAAAAGGGTGATTAATAGAACTTGTGGTAATTGTTTAAGGAAATAACCGATATTTAGTGGCGCTGCTTTAAGTGGAATTGGGTGAATGGCTCTTGTTACAGCTAAAGGTACCAAGCAGAGCGAGAAAAACATCGATACAATCATCAAAACACGAATATCGATAGGATCAATCGCTGTTAATGCTAATTGTCCAATAAGCACACCTAATGAGCTTACTGCCATATAAATACCAAAAACAATGCCTCGTTGAGTCGGCTCTGCTTGGTCATTGAGCCAACTTTCGATCACCATATATTGGCACATCATCATCAAACCCATGATAAAACGCGCGGCGATCCAAAATTCAATGATATCTACTAATCCCATCATAATGACAGTAGCCGCTGTAATACCGGCGCCGGCAACATAACTTCGAATATGACCGACTCTGGCAATAAGTTTATGTCCTAATTTTGCACCGATCACAAGTCCTGTGTAGTACGCCGAGGTTAGGCTACTAATCATTAAATCGCTAACGCCTTGGCTTTCAAGCTCTAGTGCAACGTATGTTGTTAACAATCCGTTGGCAAAAAGCATGAAAAGAGTGGCGAGATAGAGTGATGAAAAAGTCGTAATTGTACGCATATTAAAATGATCTACTTTTAAATAATAGAGGGTTATTAAAAATATCGTGTAGATATGATAGCGCAAAGTGACTTGAATATAAAAAGTAAAGGCTTTTCAAGCTTGATGAAAAATAATTGATTGAAAATAGTTATCATTGCCATTGACTTTACGCTCATTAATGACAATAATTCCTATTAGCTAAAGGTTAGCACTTGCTTAGGAAGCGTATCGAGGTAGGTCCTCTATCGTTTATTTTTATGAAAGGATTGAATTTTAATGCGTCGTAATATTTTGTCACAACAGATTAAAGTAGCACTCTTATTATCAGCTGCTACGTCTTTATTTATGTCAGCGAATGCTGATGAGATTACATTAAAGAAGGCAACTGAAGAAGAGGTCGCAAAAGCGGTAGATCTTGGATCACTAGTTGTGACAGCTTCTGGGTTTGCGCAAGAAGTGAAAGATGCTCCGGCATCTATTTCTGTCATTGGACAAGAAACAATTAGCCAAAAACCTTTTAATGATATTGGCGATGTATTAAAAGATGTAGAAGGTGTAAACGTGAGTCGTGGTGGTAAATCGGGGGGCGCGAATATCGGTATTCGAGGAATGAGTTCCGATTACACACTACTAATGGTAGATGGCCAGCGCGTTAGTCAGAATAGTTCAGGCGCACGTCCTAATGGTTTTGGTGATGTTGACTCCAGTTTTATTCCGCCAAGTTCAGCGATTGAGCGTATTGAAGTTGTGCGTGGGCCAATGTCAACGCTTTATGGTTCCGATGCCCTTGGTGGTGTTGTTAACGTGATTACGAAGAAAGTTCCAGATACATGGGGCGGACAAGTGTCATTCTCGGTGGAAGAGCCAACTAGCAGCAAGTTTTCTGGGGGCAATACCACATCACTTTATTTAGGTGGTCCTCTTAAGACAGATTTAGTCGGACTTGCTTTAATGGGAAGTTTTCAAACTAAACGTAATGCTAAAGGGACTTATGTTAAGAATCCGAATGGGGATTTAGGTAAGATTGCAAACTTTAGTGGTTTAGGCGAAAGAAAGAATTTTAATTACGGTGCGCGTTTAACCTTTACACCAGAAAATCAAGAGTTTGTTGTCAGTTACGACCGTGGTGTTCAGCGCTATGAAAATGGTGATGAACAATTGGGAACTTTAGATAGCTCAGTTATCTCTAACAATAATAAAGCTAAGGATAAATGGGCAGCAACAGGAGCTCAACAATTAGCTGATTATGAAGCTGCGAAGTTAGCATTTGAAAGCGACCCTGCAAATGCTGGTAAGAACTTTAAGGAGAAAGAGCCAACACCAGGATATAAAGGTGGCGGGGGGTATTCTGATCATTTACGTTTTACTCGTGAAAGAATAGGATTGAGTCATAAAATAGAGTTAGACTTTGCGACGGTTGAGTCATCTCTATTATGGGATCAAACAAAAACCATTGGAAGAACGAATCCAATGACGGTAATTGCAGGTAACAGTGATCCATATGAGCTTGAATATAGCCCATTGTCGGGTAAAAAAAGAGATATTAAATACAGTAATATTATCTTCGATCATAAATGGATGTTTGGTTTAGGGAATCACTTTGTTAGTGCAGGTCTTCAATATAAAGATCAAAAGTTTAAAGACACTTTAGAAGGTGCTGAGTTAGATGTAAAACAGTGGCAGTGGGCGTTATTTGCAGAAGATGAGTGGATGATTACGGATGATCTTATTGCAACGTTTGGTCTTCGTTATGATAAGAATGAAGATTTTGGTAGCCACTTTAGTCCTCGTGCGTATTTAGTCTGGAATATCGATGATCATTGGCAAGTAAAAGGGGGCGTAAGCCGTGCCTTTAAAGCGCCTGACTTACAAAAAATGACCGATGGGGTTATTGGTTTAGGGCGTCAGGGAGCATTACCATTGTTAGGAAATCCAGATCTTAAGCCAGAAACAGCAACATCAGCAGAATTAGGTTTCTCATACGATAACCTTGATGATTTCAGATTTAATGCGACAGGTTTCTACACAAGCTTTAAAGATAAGATTGAAAGCGTGTCACTTGATAACTGTAAAGTCAGTAATGTTGCGGGATGTATCACAATTAATGGTGATGACAAAGGGTCTGCAACTTTCAGTAAGCAGTTTAACGTGGATGATGCAAAACTATATGGCTTAGAAGTTGGTAGTAAATATCAAGTTAATGAAGCGATTGGTTTAAGTGCAAACTATACCTATACGCACAGCAGTTACAAGAACAAGAATGGACAGAAGATTCCGTTCAGTAAAACGCCACAACATATGGTGAATTTAAAAGCTGATTGGCAGATTTCAGGACAATGGAATGTTTGGGCTGAAGGGGAGTATCGTGCGAAAGAGTATAACGATCTGAACTGGAATAAAGAGAAGGTTTATTACCGTAACTATGCACTTGTGAACTTAGGAGCAAGTTATAAACCATCTCGTGAAATGACGATTAACTTCGGTGTTGACAATCTTTTTGATAAAAATTTCTTAGATTACCATGCACCGGAAGTCGGAAGTAAGGCTCCAGCTGCAAATGCTGATTACCAAAATGGTTACGCCCGCATTGAAGAAGGTCGTAAGCTCTGGTTAAAACTTAATTACGAGTTCTAATAGAAAGTCTTAAAGAGATAATGATGAATAACGGCAATAGAGTTACTGCAATAATGGCCATCCTCTGCGTGAGCTTAGTTCACGCGGGGGCTTATATGGGGCTTACTGCGACGAGTGATCCTGAAATGGTAATGATGCAAGAAGGTAATGCGGCAAGTATGACGATGCATGAATTCCAATTAGCAGGCGTTACCGATCAGACAGAGGGAAATGCAGAAGATTCAGCAATGGATAGTGAAGAAGCTCCTGAGCCTCAAGTTGAGGAGCCGCCAAAAGAAGAAACTCCTCCTGAGCCAGAACCTGAACCTGAGCCCCCTAAGCCAGAGCCGGAACCCGAGCCTGAGCCGAAACCTGAGCCTCCGAAGGAAGAAGTCGTGACGACTAAAGCACCTTCAGAGAATAAAGTTCAGCGCCAAGAGCCTAAGGCAGAACGTAAACCTGAGCCACGTAAAGAGCGCCAGCAGCCTCGTAAGCAAGCTTCGGACTCTAATGCTCGTGCAGTTCAGACAGCGAAAGCGGTTTATAGCGAAAGCGAAGTGAGCGTTTTAAGTAAGCCGACACCAGGTTATCCACGTGCGGCAAGACAACGCCGAATGCAGGGAACCGTTGATTTATTGGTGGGCATTAATGAGAGTGGCTCGGCATATTCAGTGAAGATTGCTCGTTCATCAGGTCATGATATTCTTGACAAAGCTGCGGCAAAAGCCGCTCATGGAATCCGCTTGAAGCCATATAAAGTGAATGGTGTCGCAACACCTATTCAAGTGAAAATTCAATATGTTTTCAAGATGTAACACCTGATAAACATGATGTTTTTATCGTGAATTCAAGCAGTAAAGGATGTCATTTAACGATATAATGACGAAATATTTTAAACACAACAACAGCGAATCAAGTATATAAGGGAACAAGATGGAACCGGTTGTAGAAAATTTAGGGTTTATGAGCTTCATTGAGCAAGGGGACTTTATTACGAAGGCACTCTTTGTCATCTTAATCATCATGTCAGTATTATCGTGGTTAGTGATTTTCTTGAAATTCTTCCAAGGAATTGTTGATAAAGTCAAAGGCAAGAAGTTCTGTAATGATTTCTGGGCAGCAAAGAATTTAACGGATGCGGCTAAATTAGTGTCGAATAAGCCACATACAGCGCAAGAAACATTAGCAAAAGAAGGTTTCACTGCGCTGCAAAAATATCAATCTGGTATCTCTAATATCCAAGGCAATGGTACTCGAGAAGAGTATTTAACGAGCGTTCTTCGCGTGGCGTTAGATAAGATTCAGCTGACGATTGAAAACGGTGTCACAATTCTCGCAACGATTGCAGCAACCGCACCATTTGTGGGATTATTCGGTACTGTTTGGGGAATTTATCATGCGTTGATTGAGATTGGTTCAACTGGTGCAGGAACGATCGATAAGGTTGCAGGTCCTGTTGGTGAAGCATTGATCATGACGGGTTTAGGTCTTGCTGTTGCGATTCCTGCGGTAATGGCGCACAGCTGGTTAGTTCGCCGTAATCGTTTACAAATGGGGTACTTAGATTCTTTCGCATTTGAATTATTAGCGGTATTAGATCGCGCACCAGTTTCAAAGCCACAAGCTAACAATACCAACGCTTAGGAGGAGATATGTCATTCGGACGTTTACGCCAAGGCGGTGGTGAATCAAGAGCTGAGATCAATATGATCCCACTGATTGATATCATGCTGGTTCTGTTAGTAATCTTTATTTTGACAGCACCATTAGTGACACAATCTGTGAAGTTGAAGCTTCCAGAAGCGGTGGATCTAAAAGAGGAGCAAACGCAGCAAGAGATCGATAAGCCTGTTTTAATTGCGATTAATTCAGATTCGGAAATCTTTATTAATGAAGAGAAAGTGGATCATGAATCGGCTTTAGCGAAGCTTACAGAGATTAAAATCTCTGCCGGTGAGAAACCTCCTATGATTCAGTTGCATATTGATGCGGCGGTTCCTTATCAGGATGTTGCAAAAATTGTGACAGTGCTTAGTAAAGTCGGGCTTGCTAATATTGGGTTCGTCAGTCTTCCCGAAGAAGGGGGCGCGGCGCCTGCTCAGTAACGCTTAAGTCTTTGGTTGAAAGTCTATCAGCTCAATAACCCCTTTTGATCAAAGCACCATTTCATAAACCACTATCATTTATTTGGTAGTGGTTTTTTTTGTTGTGTAAATTATTGATTTATTATGAAATGTGTTTTGTAGGTTCTTTAGAAGTAAATATCATCAAAATTTGATTATCTATCTTATTCTCTATCTTATTCTCTATCTTATTGTCTATCTTATTATCTATATTATTATCTTTCTTATTATTTGGTTGATTATCTACCTGGTTATCTGATTGGTTTTATTGGCATTGATTTGTATCTGTTTTTCTAGCAAAAAGTTTGTATTTTTCAGTAAATGATTCATTAACATACAGATACTTGTCATCTATTGTTGAGCATGGCTAGATTATTGGGGTGATCATCGAAAAATAATAATAAAAAACGTAGCAATGTCCTAGCTGCCCCCAATTTAAGCAGAAATATATCGCGATAAGTCAGTAAATATTTCAATGTCATTTAAAGGAGAGGAAAGTGTTAACAATTATTGGTGTTTTAATTATCGTCGCCATCGTTAGCTTACTAATGATGGGGAAGACAAGCCCTATTTTAGCAATGTCATGTATTCCATTGATTGGTGCTTTAATCGCGGGGTTCTCTTTTTCTGAAATATCGGAGTTCTTTGAAGCAGGGATTTTAAAAGTTACCAAAGTGGGCGTGATGTTTCTCTTTGCGATTCTCTTTTTTAGTATTTTGAAAGAACTTCGAACATTTGATCCTTTGATTAAAGCGATGATTAGTGTGACTCGCGGAAATGTTATTATCGTTTCGGTTATTACGGCCATTGTTGCAGCACTAGTGCATTTAGATGGTTCGGGTGCCGCAACTTTTTTAATTATTATTCCGGCATTTTTACCGCTTTATAGACAACTGGGAATGAGTCCTTATCTTATGTTGTTATTAATGGTCGGAAGTATGGGCGTTATGAACATGGTACCTTGGGGTGGTCCTTTAGGAAGAGCTTCTGCTGTAACGGGAATTGATGCAGCAACTTTATGGCAACATATTATCCCCGTTCAAATATTGGGCGTGCTTGGAATGGTATTTTTTGCAGTCATCATGGGAATGAGAGAGAAAGGAAGAATTACACGCGCACAAGCTTTGGGTACGACGCCTTTTGAGCAAGATTACATGGGAGAAGATTTCGGTCCAGAAGTTTTAAGTAATGAACCTAAATCTAAATTCTTTTGGTTTAATATCTCGCTTGTGATCGGTGCGATTGTTTGTTTAGCATTTGGGCTCTTTTCAGCACCTTATGTCTTTATGCTCGCATTATCTTTATTGTTATTAGTAAATTTTCCAAACCCTAAAGATCAGATGGAGATGATTAATCGACATGCGCCTCAAGCATTATCAATGGTCGCTATTATTTTTGCGGCTGGAGCATTTTTAGGAGTGTTATCTGAATCTGGAATGTTGGACTCGATCGCTCGGGACTTAATTAATATCTTACCTAATTCATGGGTCGCCAATATTCATGTGGCGGTTGGAATTTTAGGAGTACCTTTAGATATCTTCACCAGTACAGATGCATATTATTTTGCGTTGTTACCAATTATTCAAGAAGTTGCGGCTACAGCGGATGTATCGGCTGATTCAGTGGTATATGCAATGGCGATTGGAAATAATGCCGGCACATTTGTGAGCCCTTTTTCGCCGGCAACTTGGCTTGCAATGGGATTAGCAGGAATTGATATGGGACGTCATTTGCGTTATTCATTTGGTTGGATTTGGTTATTTAGTTTGTATATTTTAGTGGTAGGATTTTTCTTAGGTTTATATTATTAAACGGGTTTAAACCAATAATATCAAGAGTCACTATCATGCATTTGGTAGTGGCTTTTTTGCCGCTTTGATATTAGGAGATTTATACTTCAATGATTAGTCATCTCTATCGTTCTAAATAACGAAAATAGAGAAGGTTGTCACAATTTATGGGTGGGTATAGGGTTCTATTAAAACTGTCAAAATTCTCGGTATTTAGCGGGGTAATTAAAAGATAGATTATGACCATTCAATATTGCTGATCTATTGTTGCTGATAGAACCCCAATTTATCGATGTGTAATGAGTTAGAAATAGAGGTTTTGAGTGAGTTTTTGATTTAAGCTTATGTTTCTATTGATATATTTCTCTTTTAGTTATTGTCGTGTTAAAAGCTTTATTAATCAATTAGTTGAATTGATTGAGATATTTAAAACAGGTCACAATATAATCTTGCAGGAGAAATAGAAGATGATTAGATGGTTCTTAGAACAGTTAGTCGCATTGATTAACTATTTTTTGCGTAGAGTTTTTTATGTAACAGCATCAGCTCATCGTTAAATCCCGTGATTTAGTGATGAGCTGATTGATAGTTGAAACTCATTTTACCAACCGCCAGAAGCACCACCGCCGCCACTTCTACCGCCACCACCGCTTCGGCCGCTACTGCTTGAACGGCTGCTGCCTGATGATCTTCCGCTGGAAGAGCTGCGACCAGAACCTCGGCTTGAGCTGCTG
>DXHP01000158.1 GCA_019113305.1 Candidatus Ignatzschineria merdigallinarum
TTATTGATGCAGTTGAAAAAGGACGAGGTAAGCGCCTCAATGTGCGAGAAAATCCAGATCTCTACAGTGGCTTAATCTGGAATGGGGAACAAGCATTAGAGATCGGTTTAATCGATGGTTTGGGTTCAACAGCGACAATTGCTAGAGAGCAGTTTAAAGCGCCATTTATGGTGGATTTTACAGAGAAGGAAGATCCCTTTGCAAAAATGATGAAAGAACTTGGAATGGGCGTTGTTTCTGGGGTAAAAGCGGCGTTTCCTGAAGTTCAGTGGCGCTAAGGTTTGACGTTGTTTGAGAATGAGTGTTTACGAAGCGATTTGTAAACTGAAATGACGATTGCTGTTTGCTCTTCTTAAATAAAATTCATAAATAAAAGGCTCTAAGAGATGATCTTAGAGCCTTTTTTACGATACTTTTACAGTATGATTAGTAATGGTGATTCGTGTTTATTTTTTCACAGCAGAAAGTGCGCGGCGGACAAAGATCACGGCGATCAGTACGAAAACGAATAATCCTAATAACTGTTGAACCATTGGCGTTGAGCTACCGAACATTTCGGTCATGTTGCCTAATAGTGATAATGGTGCGTTTTTACGATCATCTGGCACGGCATCAATGTTCATACTCACAACGATAATTGCTGCCATAATGACGCCAATTAAGCTTTCACCTACGATCAATCCCGATGCGATAAGCGCACTGCGGCGATCTGCTTTACGATGCTCTTCATTGCGAACGTCTTCTGGTTTATCTGCAAGGCGTTTGTGAACCACACGTTTGATAATCCAAGAGATTAAACCACCAATGAAGATCGGTGTCGTAATACTTGGTGGTAAGTAAATTCCCATTCCCACAGCCAATGCCGGTAAACGGAATTTTGAACCGCTCTTTTTGAGGAAAAGATCCAAAACAATAATCACAGCACCAATCACTAGACCAATGATGATCATGGTCCATTCAAGGTTATGTGAGAAGATTCCGGAAGAGATGGTTGCCATTAAGGTTGCTTGTGGCGCTGCTAAAACCTGCGTTGGATCCATATCGGCTCTCGGCATTGCGCCAGTGAAACCGTATGCTTGATAGAGAATATCTAAAATCGGTGCGATGACAATTGCGCCGACAATACAACCAATTAAGAGCGCAACCTGCTGGCGCCAAGGCGTTGCATGAACGAGGAAACCAGTTTTTAGATCCTGTAAGTTATCGTTAGAGATACTCGCAATTGCAACGACAGCACTTGTGGTAAAGAGCGCTAAGGCTGTGGCGAATTTTTTACCATCCGCTGTATCCATTAAGCCGCCCGCTTCGCCGACAAATAGCAGTAATAATGCCGCGATCGTGACCGCAACAATGCCGATACCTGAAATAGGGCTTGCGGAAGAACCCACTAAGCCTGCCATATAACCACTTGCTGCCGCGACTAAGAAGCCCATAATAAAGGCAAAAACGACAGAGATAATCACGAGCGTCCAAGCAAACCCTGCGGATAAGTTGGCATCAGCAATAAAAGTATAGAATGTGCCGAGTAAGATTACTAACATCGCAACCATGATCATGAGGATCGTTTTGGGAGAAAGATCTTGCTCCGTACGATTGGCAGAGTTGCCTGTTTCGCCGGTTAAAGCGCCTAAGGACATTTTAATCCCTTCAACGACAGGTTTAAAAAGCGTTAAAAGTGTCCATAATGCGGCAATTGCAAGTGTTCCAGCACCAATAAATCGAACGTCTTCCGCCCAAATTTTTGAAGCAATAGCGGAATATGCCATATCTGCTGGAAATTCTCCGATGCTACTTAAGATTGGAACCGCGATACCCCAAGCCATAAAGGCACCGATGATAATCGCGACACAAGAGACGATACCGACTAAGTAACCCGCACTCATCAATGCAAGCGAGAAACCCATTGGAATTTGGAAAATCGCTTTACCGGCAACCGCAAAGTAAGAAGCGCCGCCAGCTAAAATTCTAAAGCCGCCAGTGAAAAGTGTGACAACAGCCGCAATTCCACCGCCAAAGAGAATATCTTTTAAACCTTCTTTGGAAGAGTTTTTGCCATTGCTATCAGTCTCTTCGCTACAACCTGCTTTTAAGATTTCTGCCGCTGCAACACCTTCAGGGTAGGGAAGATCGCTTTTGACAACCATCACATGACGAAGGGGAATGGAGAAGAGAACACCGAGCATTCCGCCGGCGGCACAGATGAAGAAGGTCATTAAGAAGTGGAAATCATTCCAATAACCGATCATTAATAAGCCAGGAATGACGAAGATAATCGAAGAGAGCGTTCCGGCAGCGGAAGCTTGGGTTTGCACCATGTTATTTTCTAAAATGGTGGAATCTGCGAAGAGTTTTAACACTGCCATAGAGATAACTGCGGCAGGAATTGCAGAAGAGAAAGTCAATCCAACCTTTAGGCCAAGATAGACGTTGGAAGCGGTGAATATCACCGTAATTAACGCTCCAAGGATCATTCCCCGGAGCGTCAGTTCTCGCATTTGATTCATGACGATCCTTAATTAAATGTTCAAAAAATAATTTAAAAAAGATTTAGTCTACTATTGATTTTGGCGAGTTGCACGAAAATAGGCGCTTTTTTTAGATTGGGTCAATCATTTTTTGTGAAGGTTTTTTGAAGAATGTTCTTTTGTGTTGGGATGAGATGAGTTTGATTGTGCAATCGGCTTTAAGCTTTCGAGTTAAAACTCATTTTGAAGTTGATGCGCGAGGAGAATGCTTGCATGACTGAATCAATTTTGTGGCAGTAAATCTTACTAAGATTTTAAAACTGAAAATAGCCTCAATGTGTTAGAAAAAACAGAAGCCTCACTATCAAGTGAGGCTTTTATAGAATCTGAGAATGAATGGTTTAACGAAATGATCTTGTCACGATCGTTTCATTCGTCATTTTAGCTAGTGATCATAGTCATTGTCGATCAGTACTGCTTTCATGAGTAAACTTGCGGTCGCAGTATTACAAGCGATCGGAATATTATAGAGTGTTGAGAGACGAATAAGGGCTTTCACATCGACATCGTGCGGCATTGGTGTGAGCGCATCGGTGAAGAAAATCAGCATATCGAGTTTATCAGAACAGATCATTGCCCCAAGTTGTTGGTCACCGCCTAAAGGACCACTTTTAAGACGTGTTAGGCTTAAATCTGGATAAGCTTCTAAGATATGTTTGCCGGTGGTTCCTGTTGCAAATAGTTCATGCTGACGGAAGTATGGGAGGTAATCGCCAACCCAATCTACGAGTAGTTTCTTCTTCGCATCATGAGCAACAAGGCCAATGGACAATGGTTTCATAAATATCCTCTTGTGAAATGAGATTAAACTTTGCCTGATTGTACCTGTTTTTTGTGACAACAACTTGTCTAATATCCTGAAAAAGCCGAAACCGTTAGAAAAAGCGTTCTTCTAACGGTTTCGTGAATTGTTTTGTGAGATAGACTTCTCGAATTAAGGCTGTTCTTTGTTGAGTTTTAATCTGCCAATAACCGGAATGTTTTTCCAGCTCAATCCTGGCGTTGCCATTACGACAACCGGCGCGAGCAAGAAGAGCGCAACGATATTCGGCAGCACCATTAAACCGTTGAATAAATCTGCGAGTTGCCAAACGACATCAACTTTAATGAATGACGCGCTGAAGATACCAATTACTGCGATAAGCTGGAACATTGGTACAGCAGCACGGCTTTTGAAGAGATAACGAACATTGGTTTCGGCGTAGTAATACCAGCCAATGATGGTGGAGAAGGCAAAGAAAAGTAGGGAGAAAGCAATGAAAATCCCGCCAACTGAGCCAAATACCATCTCATAAGCGTATTGGGTAATAGTAATACCGGTACCTTGCCCATCAAAGAAGCTCAAAAATGAAGGATTGGCAGAGCCAGAAGTTTCCCAACCACGAATGCCGGAAGTGATAATGACTAAACCAGTCACCGTAACAATGACGCCCACTACAAAAACGCCCATCATTGCGATATAACCTTGTTCTTCAGGAGTTCTCACTTTAGCAACGGCATGTGCGTGTGGTGTCGAACCCATTCCCGCTTCGTTCGAGAATAGGCCACGAGCAATCCCTAAGCGCATCGCTTGTTGAATAGCGATTCCTGCACCACCACCGAGCACTGCTTCTGGATTGAATGCGGCAATAAAGATCATTTTAAATGCTGGCAAAATAAATTGATAATTCATGGCTAAGACAATGATTGCGCCAAGGAGATAAAGAATCGCCATAGACGGCACGACCTTTTCGGTGAAGGATGCAATATTACGAATACCGCCAATAATCACGAAAGCCACTAATACAGCTATAATTAAACCTGTTGTCCACGTGGGAATATGGAGCGATTTTTCAAATGCCGAGGCGATGGAGTTAGATTGCACCATATTGCCAATTAAGCCGAGAGCGACGATAATCAGCACCGCAAAGAGTACCGCTAGCCATTTTATCCCCAGTCCTTTTTCAATGTAATATGCAGGTCCTCCGACAGCTTGTCCCGTGCGATCTTTGGTCCGGTATTTTTGGGCAAGGATCGCTTCGGCATAGATGGTTGCCATGCCAAAGAATGAGGAAACCCACATCCAGAAAATCGCACCAGGACCGCCAGCAATAATTGCGGTTGCCGGTCCCGCTAGGTTTCCTGTTCCAACTTGTCCGGCAATTGCCGTAGAAACTGCTTGGAAAGAGCTCATCCCACCCTTATCCGCTTTTTTACCAGAAAAGGTGAACTTGGAGAAAAGGGCGTTCATCGCGGTTTTAAATTTGCGAACTTGAATACCTTTTAAGAGGAATGTGTAGAGAATACCAATGCCGCAGAGGAGATAAACCAGTAGGTAATCCCAAAGAACGGTCTGGATGGTTGTCAAAATTGACTCAAACATAGCTTCAAAAATGCCTTGCATTAAATAGTGAATAATCAAATAGGGAGAAGATTGTGAAAATCCTGAGCGTAATAAAGCCTGTCAATGCAGAGGGAGCTGATTTTAGCAGGATCATTCGCTGTTTAAGATTTCATCTATCTCTAAAAACGATTATTATAAGCATAAAATGTGAAAGATAGAAGTGCTGGCAATAAAAAAAGCACCATCCGGTGCTTTTAGTAAACGTCTATAGTGAGCCTTATTTTTAAGGATCTAAAGGACAATATCCATCTTTACTCCAGGATGTGATCATTCCTCTAGGTGTTGTGACAAAGGTGGTGAGGCAATAGTAGTAAGTTGTTTCATTCTTCCATGAATTATAGGTCGGAGAGAGAGTTTCTTTACGGAAAATAAGATGTTTTCCTTTGTCATTTCTTTGATAGGTATCGTAAGGCTTGCCCCATTTCATTACAAGGTCATCGCTATTTTTTCCAATCCATTGATCGCGTTCTGCTTTAAATTTTACTCTTGCAATTTCACCTTCTGCTTTAGATTTTGCAAAGTCTTCTGCTTCTGCGGCTCGTCGCTCTTCATCGATGGAAGATTGTGTGGCTGTTTTTGAAATCCCCGTTGGATCGATTTCTCGCATAAAATCTCGAATATCGGTGGAACTACAAGCGGTGATGATAAAGGTACTAAATAAAAGTATTAAAATTTTATTGGCCATAGTTGTAATTTCAGCAGAAAAAATTTTATAGCATTGATAGAAGGAGGATCGGATTTAACTGTCGATTAATTTTGATGATAAATACAAGTGCCATCTGTTTTCCAAGAGAGAATTTGACCTTTCGGATGGGTTACAAATGTGGTGAGGCAATAAGTATTGGTTGTTTGATTCGTCCAGACATCAATATTAGAACGGGAGATAGTGCGGAATGTGAGATGTTTTCCGCCATCATTTCGATTATAAGTTGCGTGTGGAGTTCCCCATTCGAGAACGAGATCATCGCTGTTTTTACCAATCCATTTTTCTCGATCTAATTGAAAGTCGAGTTGTGCCAGATATTTTTGATGTTCCGCGAGATCTTGTTTTCTCTCTTGAGCGACTCGCTTCTCTTCGTCTACCGAAGATTGTGTCACGGCTTTAGCAACGCCGGTAGGATCTGCGCTTCGCATAAAATCTCGAATTTCTGTTGAGCTACAAGCGGTAATGATGAATATACTCAGCAGGATAATACTGCTTTTAACAATAGACATAATAAGCTTCCTGATAATCTGATGAAGAGGCGGTGATTATGAAAGTAGCAGGAAAATTGTAAACATTCGTTTAGTACGACAAGCGCTGATGATGTGAAACAAAAACAGATGACTTTGCCACAGAGGGAATGGATCGAGATTTGTGGAATATAGATTCAACGCAAGATATCCGTGAAAGATTTTCGGCAATTTGTGGGAAGACTGTATAATATGCGTGCTGCTTATTTATAATGATTATTAAATATCGATTTTATCTAGTCAGTGATTGGCAAATTAGTTTTTAAATGTTGTTTTTGTATTGAATTATCCACGAGATGTTATGTGATAGGGGGAGCTTGAACATGCAAGTATTAGTATTGGGAAGTGGCGCTGTAGGAACTTCACTCGCGTATTATTTAGCGAAGAAAGGTTTTAAAGTCACAGTTGTTGATCGTCAGGATGGTGCCGGACTTGAAACGAGTTACGGTAATGCCGGTCAAATTTCTCCAGGTTACTCCTCTCCTTGGGCAGCGCCGGGAATTCCGATGAAAGCGATGAAATGGATTATGCAGAAGAAACACGCACCATTAGCGATTCGCCCAACATCAAGCATGAAGCAGTATCAGTGGATGTGGGATCTGCTCTTAAATTGTAACGAAAAAAGCTATGCGAGAAATAAAGCACGAATGGTGCGTATTGCAGAATATAGCCGTGATTGTCTGAAAGACCTACGTTCAGAAATTGATCTGCATTACGAAGAGCGTACATTAGGCACAACCCAGCTGCTTCGTACGGCAAAACAGATGGAAGCGATCAAAAGTGATATTGCTGTGTTAGAAGAGTTCAACGTTCCTTACGAAGTGTTAGATCAAGAGGGCATTATTGCCGCAGAACCCGCGCTTGCGAAAACAGCGCATAAACTTGCCGGCGGTTTACGTTTACCCAATGATGAAACCGGCGATTGCTATCTCTATACATCTCGTTTAGCAGAGAAAGCGAAAGCGCTTGGCGTTGAGTTTAAGTTTGGTTGTACGGTGGAATCCATCGAGGTACAAGATAACAAAGTGATTGGCGTTTGGGTGGATGGTGAACGTTTAGTTGCGGATTCTTATGCCGTTTGTTTAGGAAGTTATGGGGCGGAGAAATTAGCACCGATCGGCATTAATATTCCGGTATATCCACTGAAAGGTTACTCATTAACGATCCCGATAACCAATCCTGAAATGGCTCCGAAATCCACGATTTTAGATGAGACTTATAAGATTGCGATTACCCGTTTTGATGATCGTATCCGCGTTGGCGGAATGGCTGAAGTGATGGGCTATGATCTGTCGCTCGATCCGCGTCGTCGTGAAACATTAGAATTTGTCACGAGTGATCTCTATCCAGATGGCGGTGATATTCCAAAAGCAGAATTCTGGACAGGTTTACGTCCGGCAACGCCCGATGGTACGCCAATTTTAGGTCGTGCGAAATATGATAATCTCTTCTTAAATATTGGTCATGGAACGCTTGGCTGGACAATGGCGGCAGGAAGCGGTCGTTATGTGAGTGATCTCATTGCCGGCGTAACGCCAGAAATCAGTACGGAAGGTTTAGATATCACGCGTTATAAGAAATAGCGGAGCTAGAAGAAGTCGCGATTGTCTTTAATATTAAAGGTGAATCACTTCTTCTAT
>DXHP01000159.1 GCA_019113305.1 Candidatus Ignatzschineria merdigallinarum
GAAATCTGTGCAAAAATGAAAGAGATGTCTGAAGGCGAATTAAAAGGCGTTTTAGGTTATACAGAAGACCAAGTTGTTTCAACAGACTTCTTAGGTGAAATCTGCACATCAGTATTTGATGCAAAAGCAGGTATCGCATTAACAGATAACTTCGTGAAAGTGGTATCTTGGTACGACAACGAAATCGGTTACTCCAATAAAGTTCTTGATTTAGTCGCACATATCTCTAAATAAGATAAGCACTCTAAACAAGTTATTATTGAGGAGAATGAATCCCGTTTTAAAAACGCTTGATTCAATCGATTCGATAAGAAAAAATAAAACGCTCAAAATCATTTTAGTTTTGAGCGTTTTTTATTGCCGTAAAATTGGAGATTTCTTTTAAAGCAGATTTCCATCATTAATGATCATCCTATGCAAGATATTCTTGATAGCCTTTACGTTGCACCTGATCTGGATCTTCCCAATACAAAGTATCTAATACTTCTAATCTTTCTAGTTGCGATTCAGACAAATACTCATCCAGATAACGATAAATGTCATGATAATTCTCCAATCTCAGATCATCTTTCATGACTGAAATCATTGCTTCACACTCTTGCAAAATAGCCAAAACATTCACTGCTTTGATACGTGTTAGTAAATTAATGGTTGCCACATAATTATCGTATCCCCAATTACAGAAAAACTGCAAAAATCCGCCATTATACATATCTGCTTCCATGCGCCAAATGAGGACTACTTCTTGTAAATTTTCCGGCATTGCCTCTAACTTACCACCATATTCAGTGAACAATTGATCAACGACTGCAAAACTATAATCTTCAAAAGCTTGTGACTTCTCTGCATCAGAAGCAGATTCTTCGATACAATAACACCTCATATTAGCGGCATTTAATGGCTGATTCATGCTTTATTATTCCTATAATCCATCATAACTGTTGCACTGGCACCCGTTTAATAATGCTCCTTTTAGCCAGACAATATAAAACCAATGCCATGATATTTCCAATCCCACAAAAAAGAGATAACGATTCTTAACCATTATCTCTCTTCACTCTGATATCTAACAATAATATCTATCAAACTATTTTTCTAAAGCCGTTTTCACTTCTCGCCAAGGCTGGTAAAGACTGAGATAGGCAATTACCGCTAAAATTCCTGAAATACCCATTACCGGCACCAACATTTCTTGATGATGCGTCACGATAAAGCTTGCGATTGCGCCTACAAAAAATTGGGTTGAAGAGTTCAACGCCATTGCCGCGCCGGCACGATTATAGTTAAGCTCGATAATCTGCGAAACAATATTGTTGCCGATAAATCCTGAAACACACATCAGTAAGAATGTTGACACAAAAAAACCAATTAAAGAATGGTCGCCGATCACCAGCATCACAATGCCGGAAAGGCTCATCCAACCTAATCCAAAAATCACCAGGGTAATAACATTAAAACGGCGTAAGCAGACAATATTTAAGAGCGCACTCACAATTACGCCTACAATATTTAATCCAAAGAGAATACTAAAATGAAGCTCTGAAATGCCGTACTTTGCCTGATAGAGATAAGATGATCCTGTCACATAGGCAAACGTAATGCCGGAAGGAAATGCACAGCCAAGCATTGCACCCAAAGAACGGCGATCTTTTAAAATTAAAAAATAATTATAGAATGTTTCCCCCAGCGTGATATTGGGGCGCTCTTCTTTCTGATACGTTTCTGGCAAAAAGAAAAAGGTAAGAAAAAAAGCCATCGAACCAAAAAAGGTTAATGCCCAAAAAAGTGCTCGCCAGCTATCAAAAACATAAAGCAGCATCACGCCAACCAATGGCGCTAATAAAGGCGCGATCATCATAATGACTTGCACAACCGACATCATTACGGCGACTTGCTTGCCCTTAAAGACATCTCGAATCACCGCCCGCCCCACAACCATACAAGCGCCGGCACCAATCGCTTGCACTAATCGTAATGCTTGTAAACCTTCAATATTGGCAATAAAAGTACTCGCGATACTTGTTAAAGAGTAAATCGTTGCGCCAATTAAGATAATATTCCGGCGACCATACTTATCCGACAGCGGTCCGTAAAACATCATCCCGACACAAAGACCAACTAAAAAGAGCGTTAAAGTCTTTTTTACTTCAGAATCCGTGGTTCCCAACCCTTCCTGAATTTGTAAAAATGCCGGCAAATAGAGATCTATCGACATTGGTGCAAACGCACCCATCAACGTAATAATAATCACCAATAACGGCGCATTAGGAAGTTTTTTAGGAGTAAACAGAGCCATAAAATTGAAAGTACCATTTATTAAAGATCGATCGAATCTCAAGTATCTGCTAAATCACGCATCAAAATGAGAATGAGAAATTATAACATAATTCTTCCCATTCCCATTCCTGCTCTCGATAAAATCCTCTTCCTGATCAATCTACCCCAAAGCCCCTTTCGCTGATTTATTTGTCTCACATATCTTTACTATGAAAGATGCGCTAAAATAGCCGATTAACTTATCCACGTAGATAGAGAGTTGAGAAGAGAAAAATGATTCAGATATACAATAGTCTAACGCGCAAAAAAGAAGCTTTTGTTCCCATTACGCCAAATCATATCAATATGTATGTATGCGGTATGACGGTTTACGATTATTGTCACATTGGACATGCTCGCTCTTTAGTGGCGTTTGATATGATCAATCGCTATTTCCGTCATCGTGGTTACGACATGAAATTTGTACGCAACATTACGGATATTGACGATAAGATTATCGCTAGAGCGAATGAACGCGGCATTACGATTCAGGAACTTACTGCTGAATTCATCGATAAAATGAATGAGGATTGCGAGGCTCTTAATATCTTAAAACCCGATCAAGAACCTCGCGCAACGGCACATATTGCCGGCATGTTAGAGATGATTGCCACATTAATCGAAAAAGGCTTAGCCTACCCTGCGGCGAATGGCGATGTTTATTATCGTGTTCGTGAATTTAAGGATTACGGCAAATTATCGAATCAATCAATTGATGAACTTCGTTCTGGTGAACGTGTTGCAGTTGATGAGTTTAAAGAAGATCCGCTAGATTTCGTTCTATGGAAACATGCGAAAGAAGGTGAACCTGCTTGGGATTCCCCATATGGCGCCGGCAGACCTGGCTGGCATATCGAATGTTCTGTCATGAGTGCTGAAGAACTCGGCAGTCATTTTGATATTCACGGCGGCGGCATGGATTTGAAATTCCCGCACCACGAATGTGAAATTGCCCAATCCGAAGGCTGCCACGATCATCCAATGGCAAATTATTGGATGCATAATGGCTTTATCAATATTGATAATGAAAAGATGAGTAAGTCTCTCGGCAATTTCTTCACTATTCGAGAAATTTTAGAGATTTATCCAGCAGAAGTTCTACGCTTCTTTATCTTAAATGCACATTATCGTAGTCATATTAACTACTCTAATGAAACAATTACCCAAGCAGGAAATGGTCTTCGTCGATTATATACTGCGCTCAATGCTGTGCCAGAAACGATTCCAACATTACCAGAATCTCACCCATTAGTGGATAAATTCTATACAGCCATGAATGATGACTTTAATTCTCCTCTGGCTATCTCCATATTGTATGAAGCGGCAACGGCATATAATAAAACCAATGACCCAATTTACTACACGATTTTGAAAGAACTTGGTGGGGTTTTAGGTTTATTACAGCAAGCGCCAGAAGCATTCCTTCAAGGGGATAGCGATGATCTTGGAATCGATATTGATGCTATGATTGTGGCAAGAAATGATGCTCGTGCTAATAAAAACTGGGCAGAATCCGATCGTATTCGTGATGAGCTTGCAGCACTTGGTATCGCACTTGAAGATAAAGATGGTAAAACAACTTGGAGAAAAATATCATGATTAATCCAGAAACTGGGGAAGCGCTCATTGAATTCCCAACCCACTTTGCATTTAAAGTGACCGGCGCAAATAGCGACGACTTTGAAGAGACAATCATCACATTGATGACTGAAGTCGATCCTAACCTTGATCACGATCGCATCAAAAGAAATTTGAGCAAAACTGGCAAATACCTCTCTTTAACCATTGATGTATATGTCACAGAACAAGGCCATATCGACAAAGTATATGAGCTATTAAAAGATGAGAAAAAAGTTTTATTTGCTATCTAATTGATGGTGATAAACTGACGATCAAGTGACCATAGACAGATAAATACTTGATCACAAAAAGTAAAAAGTAATCAAAAGAAGAAAAGGTGAGTTTATAATGAATTCACCTTTTTCTTTCAGCTTGATATCTCATTCTATAATTGTTTCGATTTATAATCATTTTGGTTTAAAAAGAGCTTTTATAACTACTGGCGCGGGATTGCTAAAAAGAGTGCAGCCATTCTCTCCAGCCGCACATCAACTTTAAAAGAACTTAAAATCTCAATATTTAAAGCGAATTAAAAACCTATAACTCACAGCGCTCAATAACTCACTGGCGTGACATCAAATCCCGCTTGTCGTAACAGCTCAACCATTCCTTTTTCACCTAATAGATGAAACGCGCCCACAGCAATCACATACTCTGTTTGTCCAGCATTCTCTTGTAATATCGGCGTCAGTGTTTCGAGCCAACGATCATTACGCTGAAATAGTAACTGATCATAATAATGCGCTATCTCCGATTCATACTCCGAAAATGGGAATGAGATTGCTTCCATTTCCGTCATCAAAGTAGTGAATCTCGCAATATCATTCGCTTCATAACTCTGGATCAATTGTTGATTCAAATTTTGTAGCATGTCAGTGTTATCCAACCATGCTTCAATCATCTGCTTTGCTAAGGGTTTTGAGGCATCCACATAATATTGTAATGATTCGCTAATTCCTTCGAGCGCCATATTATGAATGTCACGATCTGCAATATAGGCTTTCAGTAATTTTTCCATACCATAATCTGCCTGAAATTCCTTGCCGATATCGAGCATCATCAACATTAAAATAAACTCATTCGACAGCTGATCTTGCTGATTTAAAATAATAACTTTCTGTCTGCGCAATGCATTTCGCACGCGTTCTTGATAGGTTTCTGAAAATCGCATCTCTATCGTTTCCGGTACTGGCGGAAAAGCAGCAGCAATACCTAAACCGTACGCCTCTTGCTCTGCTCTTGCCGAAGGAAACAACACTTGAATCTCCGTGACTAGTGTTGCATCTTGATCTAATGCTTGTTTTACCGGCACCGGCACAGCACTTGCCGAGGTTCCCATATGTACTGTGCCAAACAAAAGCCCAACGCGCTGCCCCTGATAACCTACTTCCCACAAGAAAGAATCTCCCGAATCACCATATTGATGGGACTTTGCAAAAATAGGGGAAACCATAATCATCAAAACCAATAGGAAAAGAGCGCGTAGCATTCGCTGCCCAATATTGCTAAAACTCCAAGAGATACCACGACTAACTACATTCACTATTTTCTTTTCCTATTAGGTTATTGCTGATCGATGATTGATGTTTATGATAAAGACTGCTCCACCTTACTTCACGTCAAAAAAACTAGCGAGAATTGCCGGCAGATGATTTATCAAAACTATCTTACCAACACCTTACTCGTTGATCTTTCGCTGTCACTTTTCACCAACATCTGATGCGTTGAAAGCCTACTTTTTCTCGGCAAGCTCTTTTTGTATCCAAGCTTCAAACACCGTAACCCAGTTTTGTAGATGCTGC
>DXHP01000160.1 GCA_019113305.1 Candidatus Ignatzschineria merdigallinarum
TACTGTTTTTTAAATAATTACGTTTGTTATCAGGGTATGAATCCATCATAAATGAGGCCCGATTTATAGCCGCTTTTAGGTGCGCATAGATATTGTATAGATTACAAGTATCTTGTAAATATTGTAGCTTATCTTTGACCGATAATTGGCTTTTTAACTTAAAACCTTCATTAAAATTTATTGTATCGATAAGCAATAAAATTTCATTTTTGCGTTTATTTTTTAAAAAGGCTGTTAGATATTCGACATCCTTGAATTGAATTTGATAACTTTCGATTTTTCCCAAAACTAATTTTGAAAAAGAAGCACTTGAATGACCTCTAGGCAACCAAACTAAATTTTGAATATTAGAATTGTATTGTAAGTAATCATTAAAGATGTCAGCTAAAATAGAATTATGTGTTTTTTCTCTTTTATATTCCCAATATTCAAATTTCATTGAATGGAGTTCTTCGTATATTATAATATCTATCGTATGTGCTATTAAACCTTTGGTAACAAGAGATTGTATTGCGGTATTTTCTTTATAAAACTCTTCATGCATGAATCTAGGAAATACTAAAGGACCAACTTTCCCCATATATGAAGGTTTTATTTTTGTATAAATAGCAAAAAGGGTAATTAGTTCTATAAGATTTAATGAGTTTAAGGTTTGTAGATGATCATCTGATTTATGACTATTTTTTCTATATAGCTTATTGAAATTGATCAAATGAGGTTTTATAACAGAGTGGCTATATTTTACTGTATTTATTTTTTCATCTAGTTGGCATTTGCTGCAAGGTCTTAATCTGTCCAGATATTTAAATTTTTGTGTTTTTAATAGCTCATTTAATTGTGAGCGATTGATTAAATCATATGGTGAGTGGCAGATAGAGCATGCTAATTCAGGATCTGTCAGATTTACTCTTCCTGATTTCTCGTTCATTTTTTGTAGCGTTGTTGCTGAGCGAATATTGTACTTTTCTGATATTGCTTTTACTGAATATACAAATTTTTGTTTCTCATTCATTTGCCAGTAATCATAAAAAAAATCAGATAGCTCTTCATCGTATAAATGCAGTTGTAACATATATCCTCATTGATAATAAATTTGTATAATTTAATAGGTTAAAGGAATTATGTATTCATGCAAATGCTATTCTAACGACCATTGGTCAATAGTATATTTATTAGTATGGGTACTATTTTTAAGTATTTGATAACTTGGGATCTTGTATATATTAGTATGATTAATGGGGTTCTTTATCTTAATCGGCATTTTCAGAACGATCTCCGAGTCCCGCAGCCCAAGTCACTTTTTGGGTAATCTCAGGGCGTTCTGTGCGCCATAAGAAATCGAGCTCTTTCTGCAAGATTGCCATCCCTTCTTGCGTAATAAGGTTAATTCCCATCTATTTATAATCCTTTTGTGATTAATTATTGAGATACGATTGAAAGAGTTTTGTTGACGATTCTTATCCCATCTCAATAATGTGCTGATCTATTACTTTTTACGATTATTCTTACGTGGACGATTACGCTGATTATTGTTGTTATTGCTATTATTACGGCGGTTTTGTGATTGTGGATTCCCATTATGATTGCCGTTTGGACTTAATCCTTGCGTAATATTTTGTAAGAAGTTCCCGTTAGTTGATTGTCCAATGCCGCCCGGCGTATTAAAAGGATCTCGGCGACGACGATTTTCTCGCGCGATATTCGCTTCAAAAGAGCCTGAATCAAACGGTAATCGGTTATGATTGACAATCTCATCTTGATTGGCACTAAAGAAATCGCTTTGGCTATCGCCAAATTCCTGATCTTGCTGATGATTAGCTGATTGCTCTTGCCTTCTACGGTTGTTATGACGTTGTCTATTATTATCACGACGTTCATTACGCTCACTGCGATCACTGCGTTGATTTTGATCATTACGAGAACGAGTATTCCGGCGATTATTTCTGCGATCACGAGGATTGTTTGCCGATTCTTCTTGATCATCACTCTTCGTTGTTGCTTCTGCTTTCGTTTCCGTAGGTTCACTATTTTGTTGTGTTTCAACGGCTACCGAAGGTTCTTGATCTTGAGTTTTTTGTTGATTTGCACGCTTTTTCGGCGGTTTAATATCAATATCCACTAATGGAAGATTAAGATCGGGATATTCTTCTAATAGTGCTTGTACCCATGCTTTATCATTTTCTGTAGCGATAGAGATAAAGTGTTGAGGTTTAAAGTTGGTTTGTACAAAGTCTAAACGGTTTGCATATTCTGAGTAAACTGTTGGGAAATCCAAGAAGATGACAGAATCACATTTTTTAATTTTTTCAGAAAGATCTTCAACCACACGGTGCATCAAGATAAGCGCGGTAAATTGACCATCATTATAACGATCAAATAGGCTTGTCGCAGTTTCATCATCAATTTTTTCATGAACCACACGGCTACGAATGCGAGCACGATAGAGATATTTTTCTAACAGTCTGGCTGATTGACGATTGTGTGTCACGATTAATACGTGCTGTAAATTGTGTTCACGAATATAATCGCGGATATATTGACGTTGAACATTTCTAGCAACTACGGCGATAAATGCAGAAGGATCTGTTGTCGCGGTCGTTTCAGTTGTTACTTTTTCTGCTTTAGGAGATTCTTTTTTAGACGCCATTTCTACGGTTGCTGTTTCTTCAGCCTCTGATTGATCAGCCGCTTTTTTTACCGTTTTTGCTGTTTTCTTTGCCGGAATTTCTGCGGCATCATTCTCTTTTTTCTTGCTTTCAGCTTTTCCTAAAGAAATTTTTTCGCCTTTAGGTTTAATCGATTCTAATGGGTTCACGATTTGGATGCTTTGTAACTTGTCAGTAATCGACTGAAAATCAGTAAAGAGCAGTGCTGTTTGATTCTCTTCATGAAAGAGTGCTTTATGTGCGTCATCTGCCATTAAGTGCTCGGCGATTAATGCTGTTTCAATTTTTTGATCGAAAATTACGGTAGAAAAATCAGCGACTGAAAATGCTTCACAATGTTCATCTTCAAAGAGGAAAAGAGAGTAAGGCGCAATGATAATACCGGCATTTTGAATATTATTTGTTTCTGCGTGATGCGGCAAGAGTAACTTTAATGAGAGATCTGGATTTGCGGTTTGTAAGAGCATTTCGATAAAGATGGCATCGCTCACATGATAGGTAATGATGAGACTTTTCTGGGTATCATCTTGAGCTGTCAGCTGTGATACTTGGCTCAAAAGCTCAAGTGCTTGAGGCATATTAGGAAGTTTTAAAGGTTCTTTATTTTGCAAGACTTCTTTCGCTGCCACGGATAAATCGTTCCAACGTGTCAATATCGTTTCTTTCATAGAATTCATTTAAAGTTGTTTTTTATAATCTGTATGTAAGGTATCAAAAAGAGAATCTTGGTTATTTTTGTCATTCTCATTAGGATTCAATTAATTAACAAAGAGTTTTAAAACTACAAACTGTGAATCAAATAATATCCTCAAAGGTATTAGTAGGATTTTCGCAGCGTCGCATAGGCGTTATTTTAAATATATGCATGAAAGGCGCTACGAGATCAGTATATTCTTAAGCGGACAGCGCTAAATGGGATCTAGCGTATAGAATGAAATCGTCACATTAACCTTAAGAAGATAGAAACCTTTGTAATATTTTCAATCTTCGATAACGCTTTCTAATTTACCATGATAAGGGTAAAATGCAAAGCTCGCATATGGAAATTATGTTACAGTAACTTCGTTATTAAGTATGGAATATGAGAAAGGATCGATAAGATTATGAAGCGTATCTATTTTTGGCTAAAAATTGCAGTATGGGTACTGATTTTTGCAATCGTATTTGTCATTTTTTATATCAACCGTGATAGCCAAGTCTCATTCAATTATTTGATTGGTGATGCGACCTTAAATACAGCGCTATTTATCTGTGTTGTGTTTATTATCGGTGCGTTCTTTACGATTGGGGTTTTGGCGCTATTAAATATCTCTCGGGTTTTCGGCAACATTGGGCTTAAAAGCAAAGTTAATCGCTTAGAAAAAGAGAATGCCGAACTGAAAAGAAAAACACACGTTCTGTAAATTATATGATTCGAGATGCATTTGAGGTGACATTACCACATTTAGCTTTCTTATTAAGCAATCTTCAAATAATGGCGGACCAATAATTAAGCAATGTTTGAATATATTTGGCTTCTTTTACCATTAGGACTTTTGATCGGCTGGCTGGCAGCGAAACGTGATAATGTCAAAAAACAGAAGATGCTTCGTTATCTCAACTTGCGTTATTTTATTGAAGAGAGCCAAGAAGTTGATGATAAAGTTCTCACTTTGCCGCCGGATTATGACGCAGATAACTTGAATTTTAGTTTGATGCTTGGTGATGTTTTTAGAAAGCGTGGTGAAATCGATAAAGCCATCAATTTACATGAATATCTTATTAAAGAAGCGCCGACAAAAGCTTTGACAGAAAAAGTCTATCTTTCACTTGCCGAGGATTATCTTGCGGCAGGTATGCTTGATCGTGGAGAGAGTACGTTACGGCTGTTATTAGAATCTGCTGATTATAAAAAGACGGCACTCTTAAAACTGCGTAAGGTCTATAAGCAACAGCGAGAATGGTTACAAAGTATTGCAATATTAGAACAAGTAACCCCGTTAACTCCAGATTTACGAGCGGAAATGGCACATCTTTATTGTGAACTCGCCGAAGAAGAGTTATTGCAACAATCCTCTCCTAATTTAGATCGCTTAACATTATGGTTAGATAAAGCATTATCCGTTGATGAAGATTGTGCTCGAGCGAATTTAATTCGGGCATATGCGCTATATCACTATGAAAGTTACGAGGCATCTCTCGAATCATTATTGCAAATAGAAACACAGAAAAGCGAACTGTTGCCGGTGATCATTCCGATGATTTACGAGCTTTCCATCTTATTGCATCGTTCAGATTATTTTATGGAATGGTTAGATCGAGCGCTACTCATGAATGATCATATTGTTTTGAAAGTTTGGAAAACGCATTACCTCATTTTCAATGACTCATTTAATGCCGGCGTTGAATACTTGCAATCAGTGTTGAAAAAAGAGAGCAATCTTTATGGCTTAATGCTCTTAAATAAATTACAAAAATATCAAGAAGATCATACTGATGCCATTTTAATCGAGAAAACGTTTCGTGAAATGTTAGATCAATATGCGCAGTTCCGTTGTGATTCTTGTGGTTATACAACCAAAGCGATGCAATGGAGTTGCCCAAGCTGTTTTGAGTGGAATCGCTCGATTCCGGTAACCGATATTGTGGCGTTGAAAGTAAAGCATTAATCAACAGATTGATGTTAGAAGTGATGATATTCTTCTTCATTATTGGTTTTTTTATTATGAGTTCATAAGTACGTCGGTTCATGTTTAATTTATTGAACTTCATTGAAAGAGTAGCGAGAGATTTTCATGAAAAAAGCTGTCTATACTTTTTAAAGTTTGATGAAGCTTTCAATCCTCTTGATATTTTTGGCCAAATTTTTCCCATTTTGATTTTAAGGAATCTTGCGAGGTGTTTGTAAGCATTATTCTTTTTGCAGGTATCTTTATGGGAAGATAAATAAGCTTATGAATTAGGCGGTTATTTCATTTGATCAGTGTATAATGTGCGCGTAATAGTTCAGTTGAATATTTTCAGCAACCGTTTGAGCTAGAAATTCTCCCTCATTTCTTTGCCTATAGAGACATATAAACCTCCATGAAAGACGAACTCTTATATCATCTTGAAGATAAGCCTCCTTTTAGTATTTCTTTGTTATTAGCTGCACAACATCTTTTAGCTGCGTTAGGCGGAATTATTGCGGTTCCATTAGTCATTGGTAGTGCCTTAGGTTTAAGTGGTGCAGAGAAAATTGCATTGGTGAATGCTGCACTATTGGTATCCGGGGCTGTGACATTTGTGCAGTCTCGAGGAATTGGTCCGATTGGTTTAAGATTACCAGCGGTAATGGGGACGAGTTTTACCTTCGTGGCTTCGGCGATTGCTATTGGTAGTAACGAAGAGTATGGCGTTGCTGGCATTTTAGGATCTTCACTTGTGGCTTCCCTCGTGATGATTATTGGTAGTTTCTTTATGCCGCAAATTCGTAAATTATTCCCACCTGTTGTTACAGGAACAGTTGTTGCAATGATTGGTTTAAGCTTGCTACCTGTGGGATTAGATTGGTTTGCCGGCGGACAAGTAGGCAGCACACAATATGCATCGGCATCTAACTTAATGGTGGCATTTTTTGTACTATTTGTGGTGATAGCATTGACACAATGGGGCAAAGGGATTTTTGCTTCTGCATCAATCGTTATCGGCATGATTGTCGGTTATGTTACGGTGGTGGTATTAGAGAAAGGTTTTGGTCTTGATTTAGGGTTAGTCAATTTCTCAGGCATTGAGCAAGCGCCGGTATTTGCGCTGCCAACGTTATTTGAATATGGTTTTGCTTTCCCAATCTCCGGAATCATCGGCATGAGTATTGCTTACTTAGTGACGATTGTCGAATCAAGCGGAAACTTTTTAGCGCTTGGTGAAGCAACACAAACAAAAGTATCAGGTCAGCGTATGAAGAGCGGGATTTTGTGTGAAGGTTTAGGTTCTGCGTTTGCGGCATTAATGTCCACAACACCATTTTCAACGTTTGCACAGAATATCGGTATTATCTCATTAACGGGTGTTGCAAGCCGATTTGTTGTCGCAATGGCGGGAATTTTATTAGTACTTGCCGGTATTTTTCCAATCTTTGGGGCATTAGTTGTTTCTATTCCGCTTCCAGTATTGGGCGGCGCAGGTTTAATGATGTTTGCCATGATTATCACGGCAGGTATCCAAGTGCTCGGCCGCGTTGAAATCAATAAACGTAATGGGCTTGTGATCTCTGTTTCATTAGGATTAGGTTTAATGGTCACGATGCGTCCTGAAGTACTCAATGCATTACCAGAATTCATTCAAGTTATTTTTAAATCAGGAATTACGGTAGGTTCACTTTCGGCACTTATTTTGAACTTAATTCTTCCTGGACGTGAGATCGTTAAAGATGAAGAGTAATGATTTGGTGATCATTGGATCATGAATATTGGATGATTAAACGGTTAAGGTTTTCATGCAATATTATGGAAGATTTAAAGCGAAAGATTGATGAGATCTTTCGCTTTTTTTATATTGGCTAAAGGATGATTTGTTTTAAATGACTGTGATTTTACTGTGATTTTTGAGAAATTCGTTAGAATGAATGGATAGTTTTTTAGATAATTGATGGAGGAAATGATGAAAAAAGTCTTCTTAGGTATTTTATTTGCCGGCTTTTCTTTAGCGAATGCTCAAACTGATAATGCCGATACCAGTTTTACGGAGATCCCATTTCAGCAAGCATTAAAGCAGAGTGATTATAGTTACTATGTGGGTTCGCAAGTGTTAGATGGCACATTGTATTATGAGCCAGATTCTCTATTTGGTTATCGTTTTGAATTTGATGTTGCCACAGATGATTTGAATAAGATTCCACGATTAGTGGCAAGCGCTGAAGATGCGCAAAATAGCCGTTTTGTATTGAATAAGCATTTCAAAATGAATCCACAACAAACGGCAAGAGCGGCCGTTTATCTTGGTATTAAAACAGACCTTAATGATCCAAAGTTTATTGAGCAAGGTTGTTCTGTGGTGGGACCTGTGAAACTTCAGGCAACAGCGATAGGATATTTTGGGCCTCAAAATGGGGATAGTTATGCCAGTATTGAAGCGCTCCGAATTTTGGAATCCGGTCCGTTTGAAGTCAGCTGCCAAGCACCTTAAAATAGCTTGAGTATTTTGTTATACAGATCTTAGAAACCTTCGCTAAGATCTGTTTTTAATCGAGAGAACTTCTTTCAGAATTTTAAAACCCATCATGCGTAGGTAAGATTATTGTCGGTATGATGGGATTTTGTGTGCAAGATGTGGGCAATATTAATGCGGGATCTGCCGCGTTGAATGCATTTAGAATCTCGGTATCATTACTGTTCAATGGGTTCTTTTTTATCATTCGTATAATAAAGTACGCCGAGTTTAATAGATTCTCGACCGCGGCTTCGGCGAAATTTATTGGTATCGCGTAGTGAGTAAGCGCAGCCACAATATTCTTGTTGATAGAATTCTTCACGTTTACTAATCTCGATCATTCGTGCAGAACCTCCACCTTTTCGCCAGTTGTAATCCCAATAAGTTAAACCGGGATATTTATCAGCGGCACGAACACCACAATCATTAATTTGATTCATATCTTTCCAGCGAGAAATGCCGAGAGAACTTGTCATTACATCGAAGCCATTTTCATAAGCATAGAGGGCGGATCTTTCAAAACGCATATCAAAACACATCGTGCAGCGAATCCCACGTTCAGGTTCCATTTCCATCCCTTTCGCTCGTTCAAACCAATTGTCACGATCATAATCGGCATCAATGAAAGGGATATTGAACTTCTCGGCAAAGCGAATATTCTCCTCTTTGCGAATCTCATACTCTTTGAGTGGATGAATATTAGGATTATAGAAATAGATTGTGAAATCAATACCTGAAGCAACCATTGCTTCCATCACTTCTCCGGAACAAGGCGCACAGCATGAGTGTAGTAAGAGTTTTTTACCGTTATTGGGTAATGTGAGCGTTTCACGGACAAATTCAGTCATAAAATCCATTCCTATAGCATTTATTGAGTATTTATTGTTATTTTCGATGATTTGTTTGGCTCAAAGTATAGAGATTACAATGTGAGATTGCTACCATTTTGTAAATATTATGAATATCATTTTAGGATTCTTCAATTTTAATGGAATGTAGATCTTGAAAGGCCGGTAATAAGGAATCTCGTTCAACATCTAACTCTCGCTCTAAAATGACCGGACCTGATTTTTGCGCTCCAAGGAAATCATTTGGATTACGTAGCGGGCAACTATCCATCGATAAGCAACCACAACCGATACAACTATCTAGCTCATCTCGCAATCTAATGAGATAAGTGATGCGCTGATTGAGATCCTCGCGCCAGTGGGAAGAGATAGATTGCCAAGCATCGACAGATAATTTGGCATCTTCCGGATACTCACCTAAGGTTTTTTTGACATCGGCAAGAGAAATACCGGTAAGCTGTGCGATCTTAATAATGGCAATATAGCGTAGAACATAAGAGCGAAAACGTCGGTGATTTGCGGCATTTCTAGTGCTTTTAATTAAGCCTTTTTCTTCATAAAAATGAATCGTTGAGATCGGAACACCGCTTCTTTGAGAAACCTCGCCAATGGTCATTAATCGATGTGTATCGTATTTCGTTGTTGTCATAAATGGTTCCTTATCGATGCTTGATAAATAACTCTGTGATAATTACTGACAAAGTTTGTCTTCAATATTCGAGCTGAAAAAATTTTAAAGATATTTTGAGTTGAAGGAATCGCTGTAGGATTTTGCATCATCAAGTATCGGTCATCATCTTGAATCTAGTAATGCTGAAATGATGATGTTTTCAATAGCGGTCTTTCTATTTGTATTTCTATTTTATTAATATCTCATTTATGACCCTTGACCTCAAGTTAAGTTGAGGTAATACAATCCTGAACAATTATCAATGACAGCTCAAAAGGCGAAATCGCCCTAAAGAGCGATTATTTCAGAAAGGATTAGGGAATGACAAATTATCAGCAATCTGGACAAGATTCTAAAAATAGTCTGCAAAAAACTTCAAAACATCGAAAAAATTTGATTGTTCTTGGCGTGATGGCCGCGCTTGTTGTTGGTGGTTACAATTTAAAAGGGTATTTGAAAGCAGAAGATAGCGGTTGGGCATATCCGCCGACTAAAGTTGCGCTCTTTAATGCCGAGCATTATGCCTTGCCGAATCTCTTTGAAGGCGTGGGGGAGCTTGAGGCGATCAATGAAGTGTGGATTGCCTCAGAAGTTGCCGGAAGAGTGGAATCAATGAACTTTGAATCCGGTGAGTTTGTACAGAAAGGGCAATTGCTTATTCAATTAAATGATCAGCGTGAACGTAGTGAAAAAGCACGTTTAAGTGCAGAGCGAGATTATATTGAGACGCAAGTGAAACGTTATGAACGGTTAGTAAAAGAGAAAGCGGTCGATGTGTCTAAATATGATGAAGCCTTGTCCAAATTGATGCAGATCGATGCATCGATCTCGGCGATTGATGCGGCAATTGCCGAAAAGGCAATTCGTGCGCCATTTTCGGGGAATGCCGGCATTAAGCAAGTTCATCTAGGCGATATTATTAATCCTGGGCAAAAGCTCACGACTTTAGTGGATGAAAGTAGATTTCATGCGAATTTTACGCTTGACGAGAAGTATGCCGAATTTTTAGTGCTTGATCAGCCGGTACAGATCTTTATTAGTGCCTTAAATCGTTCTTATCCTGCGAAGATCAGTGCTATTGATCCCTTAATTAACAATGCCCGATTAATCTCTATTCAAGCAGAAATTAGTGCTAGCAAGTCTCAAAATGCCGATATTCAAACGGTTTATCCTGAACTTAAAAGTGGAATGTTCGTGAAAGCTTTCGTGGAAGGCGAAGCGATTAATGCGCTTTTGATTCCGGAAACAGCGCTCACTTATACCATTTACGGTAGCTCAGTTTTAGTGACTCAAAATAATGATGATGGGTCGAAGCAAGTGAAAGCAATTCGCGTTGAAATCGGGACTAAACAAGATGGTTTTGTTGAGATTACAAAAGGCATTCATGCCGGCGATGAAGTGGTGATTTCAGGGCAGCATAAGTTAGGGGATGG
>DXHP01000161.1 GCA_019113305.1 Candidatus Ignatzschineria merdigallinarum
TTGTCTTAATGTGAACGCCATAAATCCTCCGGTATTAATTTTTTTTATATCGATGTATAAAAAAATAAAATTATTTTATTTAATAAAAATACCCTATTGTGAATTTAGACGCAAAAGCGTTTAACTAAAAAATATTAAGTAGCACAGCGATTTCATAATTATTAAGTGTTACATAACGATAATGGATAAATAATAAAAAGTCTGCATTTGAGGAATGATATTTGGTGAATGATCAACCATCATTATGAGAAATGAGACTTGGAGGATAGCGTTTTGAGAAAGACGGCAATAGATTTAAATTCAGATCTCGGTGAAGGATTTGGAATGTGGAGAGTTGGGGATGGGCAAGATCATCAGATTTTAGAATTAATCTCCTCGGCTAACATTGCAACAGGATTTCATGCGGGAGATCCGATGATCATGGATGAAACGGTACGCATGGCTCAAAAAAGTGGCGTGGGTATTGGCGCGCACCCGGGATATCGGGATCTTGTGGGATTTGGTCGTCGAAAAATTCATGCAACGAAAGATGAGATTATTAACGACATTGTTTATCAGGTTGGGGCATTAGAAGCGATTGCAAGACGTTATGATTTGCCCATTCAACATGTGAAACCGCACGGTGCGCTCTATATGAGTATCTCTAGTGATGCGGACTTAGCAGAAGTATTTGTGAAAAGTGTGCAAAAAATATTTCCAGCCGCGTATATTTTCTGTATGGATATTTCAGAAACTTATGCAGTGGCTAAAACATTAGGACAACCAGTCATTCGTGAGTTTTACGCAGATCGTGATTATGATGATAGCGGAAGCTTAGTCTTTACACGAGGAATGGGACGACTAGATTCAGAGAAGATTGCGCATAAAGTATTGACTGCTTGTTTAGATGGAAAAGTAGAAACAACGACGGGAAATTGGAGAGCAATTGAATTTGAGTCAGTCTGTATTCATAGTGATACACCTGGCGTTGTGGATTTGTTGCAGGCAATACACGAGTCACTTTCGCGTCATGAAATAAAAGTGACAAATCAGTTTAATTAAGCGATATATAGATCGTCATTATTTACAATAATAAAAATCATAAATAACAATAACAGATGGCCAACCATCGAAGCATAAAATCATTTTGAAACCACAGGAGAGAGTTATGGAAGTTTTGAGTCCTATGCCAGGAATTTTTTATCGTCGACCTTCCCCGGAAGCAGCATGTTATATAGAGATTGGACAATCAGTTCAAGAAGGTGACGTGCTTGGGTTGATTGAAGTGATGAAACAGTACAGTGAATTAACGGCCGATACTAGTGGCGTCATCGAAGCGATTTTAGTGGAAGATGGTGATGCGGTTGAAGCTGGGCAACCGATTGTCGTCATTCGCGCATAAGTGTGGGAATAATCATTCTGTTGAATCATTAAAATGGTGTTGATGATCTATAACATCGTCAAGCTATCATCAAACTTATTAGAATTAACAGTTAAAAAATATCTCCAATCATTATAAAAAAAGAGGCTATGTAGATCATGGATAGGATCTGCTTGCCTAAAGAAAATAATAAATAACGCTAAAGAGGAAATTATATATGGAAATTTTAAGTCCTATGCCAGGCATTTTTTATCGCCGTCCTTCCCCAGAATCACCTTGTTACGTTGAAGTCGGGCAGTCTGTAAAAAAGGGGGATGTTCTCGGATTAATTGAAGTGATGAAGCAATATAGTGAATTAACTGCAGAGCAAGATGGTGTTGTGAAAGCGATCTTGATCGAAGATGGCGATGCCGTGGAAGCGGGTCAAACTATTATTGAATTAGCATCATAAGGAGCGAATGATGAAAAAGCTATTAGTCGCCAATCGAGGAGAAATTGCGGTTAGAATTATTCGCTCGGCAAAAGAGTTAGGGATACCTGTTGTTCTTGCACATAGTAGTGCAGATAAGGAGAGTTTAGCTGCGCAACTTGCAGATGAATGTGTGGAGATAGGTCCGCCTCAAGTTGCGAAGAGTTATTTAAATCAGGAAGCCATTATTGCTGCGGCAAAATCAGTAGGCGCCGATGCAATCCATCCCGGTTATGGATTTCTTGCAGAAAATGCAGGATTTGCCACATTGGTAGAAAATTCTGGGATCACTTTCGTGGGACCTAAAGGCGATACGATTATCTTAATGGGCGATAAGGCGCAAGCAAGATCTACGGCAATGGCGGCGAATGTTCCCGTCGTTCCTGGAAGCCAAGGGATTTTACGGAATTTAACGGAAGCCTTAAGCGTCGCGAAAGATGTTGGTTATCCATTGATTATTAAAGCTGCTGCCGGCGGTGGCGGGAAAGGCATGCGAGTTGTGGAGTCAGAAGCGCAGTTTGCAAAAGAGTTTGAAGTGGCTCAAAGAGAAGGACTCTCTGCCTTTGGAGATGATGGAATGTATCTTGAGAGATTCATTCCCCGAGCGCGGCATATTGAAGTTCAGGTCTTAGGAGATGGTGAAAATGTCATTCATCTTTATGATCGTGAATGCTCTTTACAGCGTCGTCGTCAAAAAGTCTTCGAGGAAGCACCATCACCGGCACTCAATGCTGAAGTTCGAGAAAAGCTCTGTGCATCTGCCGTAACATTGGCAAAAAGTGTGAATTATCGAGGCGCTGGAACCGTAGAGTATCTGTTTGATGATCATAGTGGGGAATTCTTCTTCATTGAGATGAATACGCGGATTCAAGTAGAGCATCCGATTACGGAGATGATTACGGGAGTCGATCTGATTCGAGAAATGCTTCATATTGCTTCGGGAAGAGCACTGCGTTACCAGCAATCCGATATTGCGATTCGCGGAGCAGCGATTGAATGCCGAATTAACGCGGAAGATCCTACCAATAATTTCATGCCTAATATTGGCAAAATTGAAAAGCTTCAATGGGGTAGCGGTCCCGGTATTCGTATTGATTCCATGTTGTATGAGGGATATTCCGTTCCTCCATTTTATGATTCGATGTTAGCGAAGATGATCGCTTGGGATGAGAGCCGAGAAGAAGCATTGGCACGTATGGAACGAGCGATTAGAGAGACAAAAATTGATGGTTTAAAAACAACGTTGCTTCTGCATTTAAAGTTGGTGAAGGATGCAGAAATGCGCGCGGCTAATACCCATACGAACTGGCTAGAAGATTGGATGGCAAGGCAGGAATGGTAAATTGATGGTTTGCCATAGAAATTGAATAATAATGACAAAAAAGAGAGGTTGAACTCTCATTATTAAGATCACCAATTAGGTGAGGAGGAATAGTATGACAATTCGTTATGTGCCAAGTGGCGATGAGTTTATTTTCGTTGAGCTCAGTGAAGATATGTCGCTAGATGCTTTTTTTAAAGGGATGGCAATTACTAAAAAGCTAGAAGAGATGGCAGTGCCTGGTGTTTTGGAAATTTGTCCGGCGAATGCTTCCTATCAAGTACGATTTGACCCAGATGTGATTACTGTGGATGCCCTTTTGAATATCCTTAAAGAGATTGAAGAAGAAAGCGCCAGAGTACAGATGCAGTTAAAAACGCGTTTAATTGAGATTCCTGTCTTTTTTAATGATCCGTGGACAACTGAAGTTGCGCAAAAGTTTAGAGATCGTCATCAAGAGCCAGAATCAAAAAATGATATGGAATATGCGGCAAAACTCAATGGTTATGAGAATGTGCAAGCCTTTTTTAATGCATATGTCGGCTCTCCATGGTTTGTCTCGATGGTAGGATTTGTAGCAGGTTTACCATTTTTATTCCAGATGGTGGAGCGCGATAAGCAGATTGAGGTGCCAAAATATTTAAGCCCGAGAACCGATACGCCAAAGCAGACTGTTGCAATGGGAGGATGCTTTAGCTGTATTTATGCTGTGCGAGGTGCTGGTGGTTATCAAATGATGGGAATTACACCGATTCCGATTTTTGATGTAGATGCGAAAGGTGCTCACATGAATGGGGAAATGGTCTTTTTTAAACCGGGAGATATTGTTCGTTTCGTACCGATTAATCAAGAAGAATATGATCGTTATGTTGCAGATGCCGAAGCTGGAACGATTGAGTTAAAGATCCGTGATGTGGACTTCTGCACAGAGACATTTTTAAAAGATCCTGTGAGTTATAACCGTCAATTATTGGAGGGCTAAAGATGAATCGTACTATTGAAATTTTAAAACCAGGTTTAGCATCGACAATTCAAGATGAAGGTCGTCAAGGTTACTATCATTTGGGAATTCCGCCATCAGGTGCTATGGATCAGTACTCTTATTATGGCGCGAATCTGTTAGTAGGAAACCCTAAAAATGCGGCCGTTATTGAGTGTACTTTCTTAGCGCCAGAAGTGAAGTTTAATAGTGATGCCACGATTGCGATTACTGGCGGAAATTGTATTCCTAAAATTAATGGGGAAGAAAAACTCGCAAATGAGCAATTAGAGATTAAGGCGGGAGATATTCTCTCATTTGGATTTATGACAAGTGGTGCAAGAGCCTACATCGCCGTAGCGGGAGGCATTGATGTACCGTTAGTTTTAGGCAGTCGCTCAACTTACCTATTAGGTGCTGTTGGGGGTTATGAAGGGCGAAAGCTAATGGCGGGCGATGTTTTAACCATTGGTGAATTAGAAACCATCACGCCGCATCAGACGGTATTGCCAGAAAATTTACAACAAGATCTACCGAAAACGGCAGAGATTCGAGTAACGCCGGGATTATATGATCATCTTTTAACCGAAGAAGGGCAGAAAGATTTTTACGACATGACGTGGAAAGTGAGTTCTGAATCCGATCGTATTGGTTATCGCTGTAAAGGTGAAAAGCTATTGCAGTTTATTGATCGAAAAGCACCATTTGGCGCAGGATCGAATCCTTCTAATATTGTGGATGCACCCTATCCAGTAGGATCGATTCAGATTCCCGGCGGGAAAGAGCCGATTATTTTACATCGAGATTCTGTTTCAGGAGGTGGATATGCCATGATCGCAACGGTCATCAGTGCTGATATGGATCTGATTGGTCAGTTGCAGCCAAATCATACGATGAAATTTAAAGCCGTAACGATGGATGAAGCTTTAGTCGCAAGAAAGGAGTATCAAGCAAAAGTGAAAAAACTATTTGATTATTTTAATGTAGAAATTTAATCAGACGAATAAATTTCTAATTCATGACACATACACGAGACAGCCTCTTAGATTTTTAAGAGGCTGTTTTGTATTGCTTTTTAGATTGTTTTTAGTGCCATCGGCTTTAAACTACTTGAATGACAGACTCTGTTAAAAGCGATGGTTCGCTGGGAGAAATAGTGACACTCTTTTATCAATTTTGCGTCAGTTGAAATCGCTATTTTTAAAATTAAATGATAATAATTTTGAAATGTTTTCTTCTCCAAGCGCCGGACCAACGCTCATGCCGAGACCTGTTCGCATCAAAACAATGGAGACTTTGGGACTAGGTTTGAGGATAGAGATCGGTTCTTGACCTTTTGAACCGTAAACACCTTGCCAGCGCTCTTGGATCGTCACTTTTTGATTCAATGTTTTTTCTGCAAGTTCTTGTATTAATCGATCAATTTCAGCACTATTAAAGGGAAGTATTTCATCGTGGTAATCATGAGAATCCCCGATAATGATGTCACCATAAGGCGTTGGTGTCATCAACAGATGGATTTTGTATTGATCTAACAAAGGTGTTTCGGCGATGACTTTTTCTTGCAATGCTTGAATTTCTGGTAATCCCGCAAAAGCATCATAATGTAAACAACTTAGGCCGGTAAAAATAGCATGCTGAAGCTGAATATCTTGTGAAGGTTTGACGCGTAACATTTGTAAACGGCAGACAATGGGCTCTAGCTTCTGGATCTCTTCGGCAAAGAGTGTTTGATAATCGTGACCAGAACAGACGAAGATATGTTCAGCATAGAAGTTACCGCGAGTTGTTTGGAGTACGCCTGTTTCGGCATCAATATGATAAACGAGCGTTTTGTATTGTGCGTTAATATTGGGATGTTCACTGATCCAATTTGCTAAGCGGGGGATGGCTTCTCGAGAATAAACAACTTGGTCATTGGTGCCGTGAAGGGCGCGTTTGAAGTGTAAAAAATGCCCTTTATAGAGCGTAGAAACTTCCTTTTCAGAGAGAAGTTTTACTGGATATTGTGTGCCACGAGTTTCATAGAAAGATTCGAGGAGTGATACTTCGAGATCATTACGTGCAAATAGCAGAGAACCTTGTTGAAAGGTATTAAAATTGGCGCTTTCGGCAAACTTTTGCCAGATAGAACGGCTCTTTTGAGCGAGATCTAACATTTTTCCAGGTGCTTGACCTAATTGCATGGCGAAGCCAAAGTTCTGAATAGAAGCGCCTCTAGGTACTTGATCTCTTTCTAGTAGAAGAACTTTCAAGCCTTTTTCCGCAGCTGCATAGGCATGACTTAATCCTAAAATTCCACTGCCAACAACGGCAATATCATACTTCATGAATCGTTCCTTATGATGATTATTCACCTATTAATGAGAAGAATCATTATGGATAGGGAAGATGTCAGTTTGATTACAA
>DXHP01000162.1 GCA_019113305.1 Candidatus Ignatzschineria merdigallinarum
TGAGGCTTCCAAGGTAAATCATGGCGACCTTCGCGTTCAAACCACTCTAAAAGTCGTTCTTGAAAATAGCGAACCTGATTTTCAGTAATGGGCTGAAGGAGCGTTTCATCTTGAGGAAGATTCGCTTGAGACAAAGATTGCGAGTTATTCATAGTTTTAATGAGATGTTTATTGTGGTGATATTTGATGATTGGCAATGATGGATATCGTGGTTTCGGTTGCAGAGTATATTCCTTTCTGCCTCACACTAATTCTGAAGGAAGCTTCTCCCTTAGAAATTTAAAACCGATGGCACTATTAAAATTGATCTCTTATCATTGCCTAGTTTTCTGCATTGGATAGTGTACATGAAAAAGCCCTCACTATTGAGGGCTTTTCTAAAATCGTCCGGTCAACACTATTTTTAAAAAATGCTGATGAATACCGTACTGCTACAGATCTGCTTCGAGCTCTTCGCCTTTCTCTTCTTTAGGATGAGGTAGGATAAGATTCAAAACAATCGCAAGGACAGATGCTAAACCAACGCCGGCAAATGGGAAGCTGCCGATCTCAATGGTGTAACCACCAACGCCTGTGATGAGTGTGGCACTAATAATAACGAGATTCCTTGGGATGGTGATATCTACTTTGGCATCAATGAGTGCTTTCAAACCTAAGCTGGCGATTGTGCCGAAGAGAAGAATCATAATCCCGCCCATGACAGGAAGGGGAATAGAGCTTAAGAATGCATTGAACTTTCCAAAGAATGCCATCACGATCGCGAAACCTGCAGCATAAGTCATAATGAGCGGTTTATCATTTTTTGTGAGCATTACAGCGCCTGTTACTTCACCGTAAGTTGTCACTGGCGGACCCCCGATTAAACCGGCAACACATACGCCTAATCCATCACCGGCAAGCGTTTTATGAAGACCGGGGTTGCTGGCATAATCTTTACCAGTCACTTTACCGATTGCCATGATACCGCCAATATGTTCAATTGCCGGCGCAATTGCGACAGGAAGCATGAAAAGCGCTGCCATCCAGTTTACTTCAGGCGTAACAAAGTCTGGGATTTTAAACCACGGCGCCGCTGCAACTTTTGAAAAATCTACTAAGCCAAGGCTTGCGGCAAGCGCATAACCAATGGCAATGCCCATTAAAATTGGCACTAATCTTAAGAAACGTTTACCAAACATTGTCACAAGCACTGTGACGGCAAATGTGACGGTTGAAACGATAATAGAGAGTTTATAATCTACAACTTGTTCGCCGCCAGCTTTTCCCATTGCCATTTCGGTCGCAACAACCGCTACCGATAAGCCGATGACAATAATCACAGGTCCAATAACAACTGGGGGAATTAGGCGATGAACGCTATCAATCCCTTTAATTTTTATCGCAAATGCAAAGACGAAATACATAAATCCTGCGGCAAATAGACCGAAGAACGTGGCGCCATATCCCCAAGTGGAGACGGAGAAGATAATCGGGGCGATAAAAGCAAATGATGAACCTAAAAAAATCGGTACTTTCCATCCCGTAATTATTTGGAAAAGAATAGTACCGATACCAGCACCTAAAAGTGCCATAGATGGATTGAGTCCGGTTAACAGTGGGACAAGAACCATTGCGCCGAAAGCTACAAATAAAATTTGTAAACCTGCGACGGCATTATGAAAGACCTGCATGATGCACTCCTGAGAATAATAGGGAACCTAACTAAAGAGGGTTGCCGAAATTATAACAGGTTCTTTTTTGGATCGTAAAAGTTCTCGCTGATTACCTATTTTTTCAAGAGATTATCCGCTGGAAAGAGAAAGAAGAGTGTTAAGGGTAAAATATCTATCATTAAAAGTTGTCAATCTGATCATTATTTGAGATATTTCATTCTCCGTTTCTAAAAGTTTAGAAAAAGAACATGAAAGGACTTATCAAAATAGAATAATTGAGCTAGATTGATGAGTTGTAAAATAGTGATAGCCTTGATGGGGAAAGGCTGAGTGTTGCCGTTGATGCAAGCTTTAGAATGAATGAATATCCTAATCAAGTAGCTATCAATAACAATGAGCATGAAGCATTACAAATTATTATAAATCTGAAATTGAGTAAAAGAGGGTAGTTGAAGTTTATGAAAACGTATCGTTTGGTGATGTCATGTCCTGATGGCGTAGGAATCGTATCTGCTGTGAGTGGCTTTTTAGCTGAAAATGGCGGTTGGATTATGGAGGCAAATCATCATTCGGATCTTGAAACAGGGCTTTTCTTCATGCGTCATGTGATTAAAGCGGAGAGCTTACCATTTGGGATCGAAGAGTTTTGTACGCGTTTTACACCGATAGCCGAGAAATTTAATCTCAATTGGCGGATTGTCGATACTTCTCAAAAACATAAAGTGATGTTGATGGCGAGTAAAGAAGCGCATTGCTTAGTGGATATTTTATCGCGTTGGCATGCGAATGAGCTCGATTGCGAAATTGTGGGAGTGATTTCGAACCATGATGATCTTCGTAGTATGGTGGAATGGTATGGCATTCCTTATCATCATGTGCCAGTCAATCCTGAAGATAAAGCGCCGAGCTTTGCGAAAGTGAACGAGCTGATTGAGGCTTCAGAAGCTGACACTATTGTTCTTGCGCGTTATATGCAGATTATTCCGCCTAATTTATGTGAAAAATATAAACACCGTATTATCAATATTCATCATAGTTTCTTGCCTTCATTTATTGGGGCAAGACCTTATCATCAAGCGGCGCAGCGCGGTGTGAAACTGATTGG
>DXHP01000163.1 GCA_019113305.1 Candidatus Ignatzschineria merdigallinarum
TTTTAAATCAATGAAGATTTTGGAACTAGTAATCTGTCGATTACATCATGCCAGGCATTCCACCCATGCCGCCCATTCCACCCATATCAGGCATTCCACCATCTTTCGCTGGAAGGTCTGCAATCATGCACTCAGTAGTAATAATGAGTGATGCCACTGATGCTGCGTTTTGGATTGCTGAACGAGTCACTTTAGTTGGGTCAAGAATTCCCATCTCAACCATATCGCCGTACTCACCAGTTGCCGCGTTATAACCGAATGAATCTGTTTTACCTTCTTTCACTGCGTTTAATACAACATCAGCTGGCTCGCCCGCGTTTGCAACGATTTGACGAAGTGGCTCTTCCATTGCACGAAGTGCAACACGGATACCCGCATCTTGCTCATCATTGTCGCCTTTAAGATCAGCGATACGTGTTAATGCACGAACGAGTGCAACACCACCCCCTGGGACGATACCTTCTTCAACTGCGGCACGAGTTGCATGAAGCGCATCTTCAACACGTACTTTTTTCTCTTTCATTTCAACTTCAGTTGCCGCACCCACTTGGATCACCGCAACACCGCCCGCAAGTTTTGCTACACGCTCCTGAAGCTTCTCTTTGTCATACTCTGAAGTTGCTTCTTCGATCTGTTGTTGGATCTGTGTAACACGACCTTCGATGGTTGCTTTATCGCCGTTACCGTCAACAATAGTCGTTGTTTCTTTATCAACCACAACACGTTTTGCAATACCCAGATCTTCGATCGTTGCTTTCTCAAGGCTCATGCCAAGCTCTTCAGAAATCACCGTACCACCTGTAAGAATTGCAATATCTTCAAGCATTGCTTTACGACGATCACCAAATCCTGGCGCTTTCACTGCCGCAACTTTCACGATACCACGCATGTTGTTGATCACGAGTGTTGCAAGCGCTTCACCTTCAACATCTTCAGCGATGATTAAGAGCGGACGACCTGCTTTCGCAACTTCTTCCAATACAGTAATCATTTCACGAATGTTGCTGATTTTCTTATCACAAAGAAGTACAAATGGGTCTTCAAGTTCAGCAGCCATTGATTCTTGGTTGTTGATGAAGTATGGCGATAAGTAACCACGATCAAACTGCATACCTTCTACCGTTTCAAGTGAGTTCTCAAGACCAGAACCTTCTTCAACCGTGATCACACCTTCTTTACCCACTTTACGCATTGCTTCTGCAATAATTTCACCGATCTCTTTATCTGAGTTCGCTGAAATTGTTCCTACTTGCGCGATTGACTTGTCATCTTCACATGGTTTAGAGATGTTACGAAGCTCTTCTACTGCCGCTGCTACCGCTTTATCGATACCACGTTTGATATCCATTGGGTTCATGCCTGCAGCAACTGATTTCATGCCTTCACGAACGATTGCTTGCGCTAATACTGTTGCTGTTGTTGTACCGTCACCTGCCGTATCTGCCGTTTTTGAAGATACTTCACGCACCATTTGCGCACCCATGTTTTCAAACTTATCTTCAAGTTCGATCTCACGCGCAACCGATACCCCATCTTTCGTCACAACTGGTGCGCCGAAACTTTTATCTAATACAACGTTACGACCTTTTGGTCCTAAAGTGACTTTTACTGCGTTAGCAAGTGTGTTAACACCTGCAACCATTTTTTTACGAGCGTCTTCACCAAAACGAACTTCTTTAGCCATATCTAATATTCCTTCTATGTTTAAATTCTTTTGTTAGCAGCGTTATCTCACTGATGATTTACCGCTACTATGATCAATCTCAAATGTAAGTTCTATCATCTATTTCAATCACTTTTGATTGAAATAATCCACAATTATGCTTCGATAACTGCCATGATCTCATCTTCACGCATCACGAGGAGCTCTTCGCCCGCCATTTCAACTTCTGAACCTGAGAATTTACCGAAAAGAACTTTGTCGCCCACTTTCACATCAAGTGTTTTTACTTCACCGTTTGGAAGAACTTTACCGTTACCTACGGCAAGCACAACACCGCGAGATGGTTTCTCTGTAGCTGTACCTGGAAGAACGATACCGCCTGCTGTTTTAAGCTCTTCTTCTTCACGTTTAATGATCACTCTGTCATGTAAAGGACGTAATTTCATAGTTTGTTCCTCATTAAAAGATTGTTAATCTAATATGGTTAATTTATTGATTAGTACTTGTAGCTTTTCAGATAACATCATCAAGAGATCACCCGAAAACAACAAGAATTGTTTCTACGATATAATATGTGGGGATGAAAATTGTTGATTCAAGCAAAAAAATCAAATTTACACCAACTGACTAAAAAACAACCAGTTCATTTAATCATAAAATCTCGATATACGCACATCATCGTTCAGAAGTATTTTCAACACGTTAACGATGATCTATCTACTTATTAAAGGCATCCAATCACCACTTCCATGATTACCTCCCTATCAACCGCTTGGCGCAATTTATCCACCCACCAAAAAGTCTGGGCGTTAACATTACCAATGATTCTTTCCAATATCTCCGTTCCTTTAGTCGGAACCGTGGATACAATGATTGTCGGTCACCTTCATAGTGCGAATAATATGGCGAGCGTTGGTATTGGTAGTAGTATTTATCTGTTTCTAGTCGCGATTTTAAACTTTTTACGTATGGGAACCACGGGGTTTACGGCGCAGGCTTACGGTAATCATCATGGCTCTCAAATTCGTCAGATTCTCTTACAAGGATTACTCCTTGCACTTGGATTAGCATTACTGCTTGGCCTATTAGCCATTCCTATTTCCAAGCTCGCCTTTATTGTCATGGATCCTGATCCCGAACTTTATAGTGGTGCTTCCAGCTTTTTTTATTGGCGATTATTAGGAATGCCGGCGGCACTCATGAACTTTGCCTTAATTGGTTGGTTCTTAGGCATGCAAACAGCTCGCGTCCCTTTTTACATGCTCATCATCACCAACATTACAAACGTCTTGTTAACACTGTTTTTCATTACTCAGCTCAATATGGGAATTACCGGCGTTGCCAAAGCAGCTGTTATTTCCGAATGGCTAGGGCTTATAGTCGGTCTTTGCTTTCTCCCAAGTATGCTCAAACAACAATCGGGACAATGGATTTTATCGGCATTAAAAAAATGGCACAATTGGAAACCGCTTATTTTTGTGAATCGCGATATCTTTATTCGTAGCTTAACCCTACATTTCGCATTCTTCTTAGTAACACTACAAGGCACAAGACTCGGCGGAGATACCGTTGCCGCCAACATGATCATCCTCAATGGCTTACTGATCATGGCGTACCTATTAGATGGATTTGCGCATGCGATCGAAGCGCTTACCGGCAAAGCAATTGGCGAGCGTTCCACGCAAGAACTCTCAAACGTCATGATTGTTGCCGGCGGTTGGGCGCTTATTATCAGCCTCTGCTTTATGATCGGTTTTACAAGCTTCGGCAATCTATTTATCAATCTCATCTCCAATATTCCTGAAGTGAGAGAAACCGCGTATCCGCTGATTCCTTATCTTGCGCTACTGCCACTGATCACCGTTTGGAGTTATCTCTTAGACGGGCTTTTTATCGGCGCAACTAAGGCGCGAGAAATGCGCAACGCGATGCTTCTCGCCTTTGCTATTGCATTACCTGCCGGCATATTATTAATGCCACTTGGCAATGATGGACTTTGGATAGCATTTCTTACATTCATGCTGCTTCGCGGCATTATTATGATCGTTATGGCGCAACGTATTCATCGCAATAATGGCTGGATTCATTCCTCATTATCCTAGAAACTTATAGTCATTTTAGTTAAAAAAGCTTTTATAACTGCTGGCGCGGGATTGCTAAAAGAGTACAACCATTCTCTCCAGCTATGCATCGGCTTTTAAATAGAATCTTTAATCAGATAGTTTTAAGCCGATTTCACTATATATCATGATTCACTCGATATCACGCTTTCTCAAGGCAGAAAAAAAGCACGTTTAATACGTGCTTTTCTCAATAATAATGCTTCTTTCTTCATAAGAAATGTTTTTTCGACCATTACTCTCTTTAATCGTACTCTTGCGAGATTGCATTCTAAAGAGTGAATGCCGCCTTCTTGAACGAAGTTCTTTCGGCTTCTTCGGCAGCGTATCTTCAAAGATTAAAGGAGCAAGTTCTGTAAGCGCTTTATCATATACTTTACGTTTAAAATGAATCACATCGCGCAGTGGTAACCAATAATCAACCCATTTATAGAGATCAAACTCCGGTTGGTCGACCGCATTCAGATTAAAATCATCTTCTGTTCCTACAAACTCGAGCATAAACCATACTTGTTTCTGACCAATGCACGTTCGCTGCTCATTTGTAGGGTTTCGGCGAATCAGATTGTGCGGTAAACGGTAACGTAACCAACGATCTGTTCGACCTAAAATCTTAATATGTTCAGGGCGTAATCCAACTTCCTCATAAAGTTCTCTATACATGGCATCTTCTGGTGTTTCGTTCGGATCAATTCCACCTTGCGGAAATTGCCAAGCATCTAATTGCCCGATTCGATGTCCCCAGAAAAGCTGCTGATTTTGATTACACAATATGATTCCAACGTTTGCTCGAAAGCCATCATTGTCTATCATTTTGTGCCTTTATCTAAAATTAAAATATCACTCCTATTGTTCCATATGGCGCCTTTAAAGCCAAATCTAATTTCAAGTTTCAACCCTCTAATTCGCAATGATCTCGCTTCCTTGATAGGAAAAATACGGCGCACAAAAGATCACAAATAATCGTGAAGCATTTCACAGACAAATATATTAAAGTGAATAGATATCAATCAATTTCGATAAACGGTAAAAGGAGTCAGAAATGTTTTCATTACAAAATCAAATTGCAATGGTCACCGGCGGCGCAAACGGTATTGGTCGCGGCATCGTCGAAGCCTTAGTTGAAGCCGGCGCTACAGTTATTATCGCCGACATTGATCAACAATCTGGCACCAATACCGCCAAAGCGCTCGGCTGCGAATTTGTAGAGTTAGATGTTACCAATCAAGCGCTCTGCCAAACTCGTATCCAAGAGATCATCGAAAAACATGGTCGTTTAGACATCCTCTGCTCAAATACCGGCATTTTCCCGCAAGCAACTATCGAAGAGATGACCGAAAAAGATTGGGATTTCATGCAAGAAGTGAATGTGAAAGGCACGTTTTTTGTCGTACAAGCGGCACTCAAAGCGATGAGAAAACAAGGGTCTGGGCGTGTGATTATCACCTCCTCCATCACCGGCAATGTCACAGGATTCCCAGGTTGGAGCCATTACGGGGCATCAAAAGCCGCACAGCTTGGCTTCATGCGCAGTGCAGCACTCGAATACGCGCGCTTCGGCATTACCGTTAATGCCGTTCTTCCCGGCAACATCTTAACCGATGGCTTAAAGGCACAAGGCGAAACCTACCTCAACCAAATGCGCGCAACGATCCCCACTCACACATTAGGTGAACCGAAAGATATCGGCTACGCAGCGGCATTCTTAGCTTCCAAAGAAGCAAAATATATCACCGGACAAACCATCATCATCGATGGTGGACAGATTCTCCCTGAATCGCCGGAAGCGTTGTTGTAATCACAAAATATTCAAAGAATTGAAAACAAAAAACGGCAACTTCGAATCGCTGCCGTTTTTTTATTTCTCATCATTCTATTTGTCTTTATACCAATATCTAAAAACTCCCTAAATATAACTCGGCAAGCTCTTCTTCCCAAGATAGATGCTTAAGAAAACCCCTAACGCGCATAAGAACAGGATATAATAGGCGATAAACATCGGATGGAATATTTCGGCGATCACCGGCACTAAAAAGGTGGTTAATCCCGCGAAGATTGCATTACCGATATTGTAGGAAAAGCCCATTCCTGTTAAGCGAATATCTGCCGGGAAAAGACGAATAATAATCATCGGTACACAAGCAACGATTCCTAAGAAGAATGATGCTATCGCATAGAGAATGCCCACTTTTGAAAGATCACTACTTCCTAATGAATGGAAGAAAATAAAGCTCGTGATCGCCAATAATACGGCAAAGCCAAAGAGTGTTTTACGCAGCCCAAAGCGATCCACTAACATGCCGGCAGATAGACTTCCCACAATGTTCATAAAGGTTGCGACCAGCGCCGCTCTATTGACGAAACTTGCATCCATGCCGAACATATCTGACTTCATAAGATTAGGTGCCAATAAAACTAAAACAACGCCGGCAATCAGAAGCCAAGTACTGAGCGTTGCGATAAAAGCTTGTAACCTAAAATCTTTTAAGACTGTTTTCATCGGCGTTCCCGTATGCAATGCTTTCTTCTTTTGCATCTCTAAGAATACCGGCGTTTCTTGCAGATATCGGCGCAAGTAAACTGCCAATAATCCTAAAACACCACCGAGAATAAAGGGAATCCGCCATGCGTAAGAGAGCGTCTCTTCCGCCGTAAAACTGATACTCATCATCGTCGAAACGAAATGCCCAATTAAAACCCCAAACGTTAAACCAGCAGCAATCGCACTATTAGCGATTCCAAAGCGGCTTCTCGGCACATGTTCTGTAACAAACACATGTGCACTCGGCACTTCTCCGCCGAGCGCAACGCCTTGCAATAGCCGCATCGTTAATAATAAGATCGGCGCTAAATAACCGATCGATTCAAACGTCGGTAATAAGCCGATGCAAAGCGTCGGTATTGCCATCATA
>DXHP01000164.1 GCA_019113305.1 Candidatus Ignatzschineria merdigallinarum
GTTACAACTACTTGCCGGCACTGAAACTGTTTCACTTTTAATTTCGAGTTAGATACTTAATCCAAATCCTTCTTCAAGCTAAATTCTCGCCGGAACCAATCTTACATGCTTTTCACAACTACTTGCCGGCAGTGAAGCTGCTTCTCTTTCTATTGCGGCATTGAATATTGAATCCAAATCCTTCTTCAATCTGAACCATCTCCGGATCTAATCCTTCATATTTGCTACAAACTATTTGCCAGCAATAAATAGTTCACAACCAATGCCGGCATTAAGAAATTCTTACTTGCGGGCGAGAGTTTATTAAAAAAGTGCAAGCATTCCCTCCCGCCATGAATCTACTTTAATATCACTTTCACAATCCCGTTTGTTTCAAAACTTATTCCTAAGCTGAATCATCGCCGGAACCAATCTTGCATGCTTCTCGCAATTATTTGCCGGCAGTGAAGTCATTTCTCTTTCTATTCCAACTTGCTTTTCGCAACTGCTTGTCGGCAATGTAGAGCATTCATTTTGATGCTGACATTGAGAAATCATTCTTTTGCGGGCGAGCGATTTTGATAAAGATGCATCCCTTCCCTCCCGCCGCGAATCAGCTTTCAATAATTTTTAATTCATCATTTAAAAAAGATCATCCGCCGTAATACTCTTATCGTGCTTTGTATAATCTGTTGGGCGCTTTGCGAAGAAATCATCAAGACTATTGGCGAAAACCTCTTCTTCAAACCAAGCCATTGGCTGATAATCTTCACCGCTAATGTGATAAATTTTTTCAAAACCAATCTGCATTAAACTTTCATCTACACGAAATTTCATGAAATTTAAAAGATCATGTTTATTCACGGTTTCAATCTCGCCTTCGGAGAAGATCCAATCCAGAATCTCGCCTTCGATCTTCAAGGAATGCTGCACAACTTCACGTACATGTTGCACCATTTCCGCATCAAAAAAGTCCGGAAATTCCTGACGAATAATATTAATAATATAGATGCCTGCATTGGCATGAATCTGCTCATCAATCGATGTCCAAGCAATGATATTACTCACATTTTTCATCCAACCTTTAAAACGCGTGAAGGACAAAATGATCGCAAACTGACTAAAGAGTGAGACGTTTTCAATCAAGAGTGAAAAGAGAATCAGCGAGATCACATATTTTTGACGATCATCACTGTTATTCGAAAACTTGAGTGCATCAGAGAGATATTCCACGCGCGCTTTAATAACTGGCACATCTAATAATGCCTCAAATTAATCGTTATAATCGAGCACATCTAACAATCGAGAATAGGCTTCTGAATGACGAAACTCACATTCGGCAAATGTGCTGCCTAAGCCGTTAAATTCAGGCTTCGGAAAATGATGATAAAGGTTGCCCCAGAATGATTTCACCGCAACTTCAATTTGGGCGATTGCGAGCAAACTATTCTTAATCGCTGAACGTTCCGCTAAATTCAGATGAGAATGGAAATCCTGAGTATCTGCCGTGAAATCCACTTCACTATGTACCCAAAATGCATTATTAATCGCTTCCGTAAACTGATAAATGCCGGGATATTCGAAAGGCTTGTAATTGATACGGGAATCAAAAATAGACATCTCTGAAAATCTCACTCAAATGAAAGGACTTCCATGATAACTGAACAACAATTAGTTTCAAATAAGAATGAAGATTATTTGATCTTTAATATCAATAATGGCTCGATTGCTGAATAAAATTCTTATTTCAAACTTTAATAACAAAAAGAGGATTTCTTACAATAACTTATGAAATCCTCCTTTTGATCTGGTCACACCATTTAAATCCCACGATTCTCAAGAATGCACCACACATAATCTCTTGAATGAAGGATCTTTGTGCCACCTTCTTAGTTGTGCGGAAGATTGATCAAATATTTAATCATGCCCGGTTTTTCGGCAATCCAATCATACAAACGCTGTGCACGATGATTCGTTTCCTGCGTATGCCAATAAACACGCGCGCAATTGCGCTCCTCAGCAACATGCGTTAAAAACTCAATTAACTGCTTCCCTACTTGCTGCCCACGAACGGTGGGCGATACAAAAAGATCCTCAAGGTAACAATATTCTCCCACCGCCCACGTAGAAGGATGAAAAAGAAAATGAGCAAAACCCACAATCTCTTCTCCAATCTTCGCCACGATGCAATATTGATCATGCTCATCGCTCAAAAAACGATCCCAAGAGGTTTTCGTCACTTCATCGGATAATGTGACTTCATAAAACTCTTGATAACCTTGCCAATGGGGAAGCCATGCTTCGTAATCTTCGGCGGTTGCATAATCGATTGATACTTCCATCTGCTCACTCATATAAACTCCTTTCTAGCGGTAAAAACATCTTTCATTCATAGTAGAATTTCATCATAATGGGCTTATTGGCTCTTCATAAGAGACACTTTTCATCTATTTTATAGATCCACTTTTGAGTAGGAAGAGCGATCATGAAACAACGCGCCATTTTCCCTGCATTACAACTATCAGAAGGCGCTCTTAATGAGCAAGTTTATAAAGCTATCCACAATGCTATTTTAACCGGACAACTTCCAGCGGGAACGAAGATTCCTTCAAGCCGGCATTTATCAGAAATGATGATGGTTTCTCGCAATACGATTATTCAAGGAATCGACCGTTTAATTGATGAAGGCTATCTCGAAACGCGGCAAGGCTCTGGCACATATGTCACGCAAAACATTCCGGATCATCTCCTCTTAGAAATACAGAATAAACCACCCAAACTAGATCAAATCTCGCCACCAAAACTCAATAGAACGATTGCCGCACTACAGCCTCGTTGGCAGCAATATCAAAAAAAAGCAAAACCAGCATCCATCTTTAAAGTGGGCGTTGGTTGTACGGATCTCTTTCCCCATACTATTTGGAGCCGATTATTAGGACGAATCTCTCGGCATTCCCATAAAGCAATTGCAAACTATAACGATGTGATGGGCTATCGTCCATTACGTGAAGCGATTGCCAAGTATCTCACGACAACTCGCGGCGTACAGACAGATGCCGATTCGATCATGATCGTCAATGGCACGCAGCAAGCGATTAACCTTACGATTCAAGTACTGCTCAATGCTGGCGAAGAGGTGATTCTAGATGATCCTGGATATGATGGTGCGCTGGGTGCATTTCTCACTCGGGAAATCAACGTACATCGTTTACAAAGTGACGAAGAAGGAATGGATATCCCTTTTGCTGAAAAGCACTTTCCCAATACGCGTTTAATTTATAGCACGCCATCGCATCAATTTCCGCTAGGTGATACGCTTAGCCTTTCCCGACGCTTACAACTTTTAGAATGGGCAAATGCCGGCGATCGTTGGATTTTTGAAGATGATTATAATGGTGAATTCCGTTATCGCTCTCGTGCAATTCAAGCATTACAAGGTTTAGATCATCATCATCGTGTTCTCTACTCCGGCACATTTTCTAAAATGTTCTATCCTGGCTTTCGGCTAGGATATATCGCTTTACCGCCGTCATTAATCGAACCTTTTAAAATCGCCAAATATTATGCGGATGCTTGTAACTCTTTTTTAGAACAAGCGGTTCTAGCTTCGTTTATCACAGAAGGTGAGTATGCCAAACATGTTCGCCGAATCCGCAAAGCATGTTTAGAGCGAAAAAATGCATTACGAGCATCCGTAGAAATGCATTTTCAAGAGTCCCTCACGATTCCTTCTACCGACTCCGGTATTCATAGCATTGCTTGGTTACATCATTCTGAAGATCTCCCATTATTGATGGAAGCCGCATCACAATTACAACTTGGCATTCAATCACTTGATCGTTATCGTCATCAAACGTCATCTCAAAAAGCATTACTCTTTGGTTTCGCTGCCCATCCGCCTGATCAGATTGAGCAACATATTCAGCAATTTTCAAACCGCTTTTATGCACTTAAAAATGCCGAATCACAACGTAAAGCGAAAGGGAAAACATCATGAGCTCTTCAACAATGTCTTTCTTAACAATATTGCAAGCGATCCAACAAGATCCGATGAATCGACAATATACCGTTCAAGGAATCAATCCGCTCTATTGCGCTTCTGCGAATGCCAAAATCCTGATTATTGGACAAGCACCAGGGAGAATTGCCGAGGAATCACAGTTATATTGGAACGACCCCAGCGGCGATACATTGCGACAATGGCTTAACGTTTCACGGGAAACCTTTTACAATCCAGATATCTTTGCGATCTTACCGATGGATTTCTACTTTCCCGGCAAAGGCAAATCAGGCGATCTTCCTCCACGAACAGGATTTGCTGAAAAATGGCATCCGCCATTACTTGATCTTATGCCTAATCTGCAGTTGAAGATTGTGGTCGGAAGCTACGCGAATCGTGCTTATCTTGCGCAGAAGCCGACAGAAACACTGACGAAAATCGTCCAAAACTATCAACAATATCTACCTGAATATTTCCCTCTAGTGCATCCTTCGCCACGTAATCGTATTTGGCAAAAGAGAAACCCTTGGTTTATCGCTGAAGTCGTCCCGGCATTACAAACAGTTCTACATGCAATTTTATAGTTATTTCGGAACGAACCGATAATCTTCCATAAGAGTTGCCAACATCAAAAAAGCTCCCGAAAATTTCGAGAGCTTCTGTGATTCAATCATCGAATGAGTAAAATGAATATCCCGATGAGTTAAAGTCCTTTACAGTTAAAACCATAACCTTCTGGTGCTGTGCCATCCCAACCAGTTAGATCTTCTTCTAATGGGAGATCTGCTGCTTTTTGACGCTTCGCTTGCCAGAAGAATAATCCCACTAAAACTACCGAAATAATTGCCGCACCAATTTGCGAAACTTCTGTAGATAAACCAAATCCTATCGGTTGTTCTAAGATATAAGTTGTCGTTGCCATGAGCATAAAGATTCCTGGTAAGAGTGAAATCCAGTAGTTTTTATTACTCACATAGAGATACATTGCGCCGACAAACAATGCGATCACTGCTGTTGATTGGTTTGCCCATGAGAAGTAACGCCAAAGAATATTGAAATCAAGTTGCAATAATATTGCAGAAATCACGAACATTGGTAATGCAATCCATAAACGACTGAAGATTTTTTCCTGACCAATTTTCAAGTAATCCGCGATAATCATACGTGCGCTTCTAAATGCCGTATCACCGGACGTAATTGGTAAAATAATCACACCTAAAATCGCAATCGTCCCGCCAAAACCGCCCAACATCATCACTGCAACTTTACTCACTACTAATGCCGGACCACCCTCTTTCAACACCGAGCTTAATCCTGCACCAAATGGTGCTGCTGGATCGTAAAACATCGCCATCGCTGCCGCAGCCCAAATCATCGCAATGATGCCTTCGGCGATCATCATACCGTAGAAAATCTTACGTCCATGACGTTCATTTTGCGTAGTACGAGAAATAATCGGCGATTGTGTCGCATGGAATCCTGACAACGCGCCGCAAGAAATCGTTAAAAACAGAAGTGGGAAAATCGCCAAACCACCTGGATGCATATTCTCTAGCGTTAATTCAGGGATATTCGCAGCTTGCCCAGTAACAACTAAACCAACACCGATGCCAACCGCACTCAGCACTAATAACATCCCAAAAATCGGATAGAAACGTCCAATAATCTTATCAATCGGTAATAACGTTGCGAGAACATAATAGATAAAGATCACTGAAACGATCAATACCATTCCCACTTTGCCACCCATTAAGTCATACAGTAATTGCCCTGGCGCTGACACAAAAACCGTTCCGACTAAAACAAGTAAAAGTAACGCAAATGCATTCACAATATGACGCATCGCTTTTCCTAAGAACTTCTCTGCTAATTCCGGCAAATGTGCTCCACGATTACGAATTGAGATCATTCCCGTTAAATAGTCGTGAACACCGCCGGCAAGAATACAGCCAAATACAATCCATAAAAATGCAACAGGGCCATAAAGTGCCCCCAAAATCGGTCCAAAAATCGGTCCCACTCCCGCAATGTTGAGTAATTGAATCAACGAGTTTTTTGCCGTATTCATCGGCACATAATCCACGCCATCACTACTTGTATATGCTGGCGTTGGTCGCTCTTTCACCCCAAAAACCTTCTCAACATACTTCCCATAGGTAAAATACCCAATGATCAGTAGTAATATTCCCCCAATAAATGTAAACATACACTCCTCCTTATTAATACAACGATCTTCATATGCTATTTTTGCCGCTTTATATGATTTTTCTAGTGCTATTCTTATTTTGTATAAAGCGATAATAACTGTATAGCCTTTATTTAGCGGCTTGTACAGTTTTAACTATAATATTAAGTTGTAATAACCAATAAAAAGTTATGACTGCTTAATCCTCCTTTTTAATAACAATAATAGAGCCCTATAAAAAACCCCTATTTCTCTGAAATAGGGGTTTTCTCAACCCATTATCATATCCTATTATCCTGCTAAATCGCATCAATAGCTTCTAACTCACTATCTACATAGACATCATCATTTTCAATCAATACACGATAAGTTCGAAGTGGCTTCTTGCAAGGTGCAGCGGTTGCCTCTCCTGTCATAATATTAAACTCGCCCCAATGTTTTGGGCAACTAACAGTATCATCAAAAAAATCGCCTTCTGAGAGAGATGCTGTTGCATGTGTACACATGTCATCTGTCACAAAATATTCCCCATCACGATTAAATGCCAAAAGCACACCTGCTTCTGTTTCAAACTTTCGCATCTCACCTTGGTCAAGATCGCCGATCTTACAGATAAATACTTTTGTCATATTACTTCTCCCAATTTTCAATATCCTATGGATACTGCTGCTCTATCAAATATGTTTTTATTGTCAACAGATCTAAAAAAATCATTCCGTCGATGACTTTGGTCTTCGATCACTATTATACCGCTAATCACACCAAAAAGTGACTGAACCAAAAAAGCCTACTGATAAAATCAGTAGGCTTATATTTGGCGTCCCTACGGGGATTCGAACCCCGGTTGCCGCCGTGAAAGGGCAGTGTCCTAACCGCTAGACGATAGGGACTAAATCTATTCTGTTGGAAGCTATTCCTTCTGAACAGGCGACTATAATAGGACTATTATTGAAGTTTGTCAAAACTTTTCATGGTTAAATTTTAGACATCTAATATTCCAAACAAATCAATATCTACACTTCCTAAAATATCTCTGTTGCTACTACAGATTAATCATCTGCCTTCATCAAAAAAGCTCACCATCAATCTTCATGAAAAATCTTAACAACAGATCAAAAACCAAAAAAGCCTACTGATAAAATCAGTAGGCTTGTATTTGGCGTCCCTACGGGGATTCGAACCCCGGTTGCCGCCGTGAAAGGGCAGTGTCCTAACCGCTAGACGATAGGGACCAAACTGTTTCTTTTGGACTTCGTCCTCGAGAACAGAAGGCTATAATAGTACGATCCATGATGCTTGTCAAACGTATCTCACAATTTTATTGAAGCATTATTAGACACTCCACCTTATCAACAGCATTTCAATAAGTTACCACGATATTCTTCAAGAAAATCTCTCATAAAAGACACTTTCATATGCAAAATAACACGCATCTAAGTTTACTCTAAGCTCTCTTAAAAAGAGAGTATGCGCAATATCTACTCGCACTCCAAAAATAAATAGATCTGAAAATACACGCCAATCCTATATCCACTCCTAAAAATATAGCTGTGTAATTTAAGAATAATAATGGTAACCGCTAGCTCAAGATTGATAAAAGAATACAAACATTCTTCCCAATAAGGCATCTATTTTAAAAGAGTTTTGAATTGAGTAATTCAACCGATTTCTAACAATAAAAAAGCGCTTCCTTCCGGAAACGCTCTCTACTAATCTTTAATCATAAGATAGATAATACTCTCTGATTATTTACGATTCATCATGTGAATTGCACTTTTATGAATGCCATGTGCAGCTTCCATCACGCTTTCTGCTAATGTTGGATGCGCATGCATTGTGCTAGCGAGATCTTCCGATGTACCCCCAAATTCAAGCACGATAACTGCTTCATGAATTAACTCTGATGCATTTGGACCAACAATGTGAACACCGAGAAGTTTATCTGTTTTTGCATCAGCAATCACTTTTACTAAACCTTCCGTTGAACCCATTGCTTTCGCACGACCTGATGCTGCAAATGGGAATGAGCTTGTAATCACATCAATCCCTTCCGCTTTACATTGCTCTTGCGTTTTACCTGCCCAAGCAATTTCAGGATGTGTATAGATTACCCATGGAACGGCATCATAGTTTACGCGACCATATTGACCCGCAATACGCTGCGCAACTGCAATCCCTTCTGCAGAACCTTTATGCGCGAGCATTGGCCCACGAACTAAATCACCGATTGCCCAAACATTCGCAATATTTGTTTTGCAATGATCGTCAGCTTTTACTAAACGACCATCCATCTCAAGACCTACCGCTTCATCAACGATACCATCAGTGAATGCTTTACGACCAACAGCTACTAAAAGATAATCAAACGTCTCTTCATGATCACCGGTTTTATCCGTATATTTCACAACCACATCTTTTGCACCAGCTTTAGATTCCATCACTTTTGCACCTAAACGGATATCTAACCCTTGTTTTTTGAAGTGCTTCGCCGCATCTTTAGCAATTTGCTGATCCGCCGCTGATAAGAAGTTATCCATCGCTTCAAAGATCACAACTTCTGAACCTAAACGCGACCAAACGCTTGCCATTTCAAGACCAATCACGCCGGCACCAATTACACCTAAACGTTTTGGTACTTCTGTTAAGTTGAGCGCGCCTTCTGAGTCAATAATACGCTTATTATCAACCACTGCTGATGGAATATCCATCGGTACAGAACCCGTTGCTAACACAACATCTTTTGCTTTATAAACTTCCGTTTTACCATCATGACCCGTCACTTCAACTTCATTGTTTTTAAGAAGTTTACCCGCACCTTGCAGCCATTCAACTTTATTAGCTTGGAATAACATTGCGATACCAGATGTTAATTCCGTCACGATCTTGTCTTTACGCTCGATCATGCCTTTTGGATCCATCTTAATATCGCCGACTGTAATACCATGCTCTGCACTGGCATCTTTTGCCGCAACATAAAGCCCAGATGATTCAAGCAATGCTTTTGAAGGGATACAACCCACATTTAAACAAGTTCCCCCCAATGCTGGCTTTCCTGATTTACCAATCCACTTTTCAACACATGCCGTTTTAAGACCGAGTTGCGCGGCACGAATAGCGTTCACATAACCTGCAGGACCGCCACCAATCACGATGACATCAAATTCTTTCTTAGCCATATATATGTTCTCCTTCAAAAAAGATCCTTTATCATCATCTTCAACAATAAAGGATCTTTGAATATTTTAATGTTTTATATGAAGTATCAGGTCAGAATTACAGCTCTAAAAGCATGCTTGCTGGATCTTCAAGTGACTCTTTAATGGATACTAAGAAACCAACAGCTTCTGCACCATCGATAATTCTATGGTCATATGAATGTGCAACATACATCATAGGTGCTGCAACGATTTGACCATCTTTCACAATCGGACGCTCATATGTATTATGCATTCCTAAGATACCGCTTTGTGGTGGGTTAATGATTGGTGTTGAAAGCATTGAACCAAATACGCCGCCGTTAGTGATTGTGAATGTACCACCCGTCATCTCTTCGATGGTGAGTGAACCTTCTCTTGCTTTAGTTGCATATTCGATGATTTGTTTCTCGATATCCGCAAGGCTTAATTGATCTGCATTACGGATAATTGGCACCACTAAACCACGTGGTGAAGATACTGCGATACCGATATCAAAATAACCATGATAGATAATATCGTTACCATCGATCGATGCATTCACAGCTGGATATTTCTTCAATGCCTCAACCGCAGCTTTCACAAAGAATGACATGAAGCCTAACTTCACACCATGAACTTTCGTGAAGCGATCTTGGTACTTCTTACGCATGCTCATGACAGGTTCCATGTTAATTTCATTGAACGTTGTCAGCATTGCCGTTGTATTTGTTGCATCAAGAAGACGCTCAGCAATACGTGCACGTAAACGTGTCATTGGAACACGTTTTTCAACACGCTCACCTGTTGGCACTGAAGCAACTGTTGGTGCTTTTGCTGCCGGCGTTGCTGCTTTTGCACCTCCATTTTTCATGAAGTTTTCGATATCTTCTTTCAAATGACGGCCATTTCTACCTGTTGCCGGAATTTTTGAGATATCTAATTTATTCTCTTCCACAAGACGGCGAACTGTTGGCGACATACCGACTTCGTCATCACCTTCTGCCGCTGGTGCTGCTTCTGCTTTAGTCTCTTCTGCTTTCGGAGCATCTGCTGCTGGCGCTGCGCCCGCTTCAATAATTGCGAGTACTGTTCCTTCAGTAACATCTGTGCCTTCTTCAACTTTAATCTCTTTAAGAACGCCGCTTACTGTTGCTGGAACTTCAAGCATCACTTTATCAGTTTCAAGATCAACAAGGTTTTCACCTTCTTCGATAAATTCACCAACTAGCTTATGCCATGCCGAAAGTAACGCATCTGCAACTGACTCAGGTAATACCGGAACTTTAATTTCAATACTCATGGAATTTCTCCTACGTAAAATAATTCTAAAATCTGATAGATAAGTTTAAATCGTAAATTCTAAATGTTTAATTAGCAGTTTTTATCAGAACGATTACGGCACTAAAATTGGAATGGATGAGTGCCATTTAATCGTTCTCAATAATACTGAGTAAATATTCGCCTACTCTGCTAACGGAATAATTGCGTCTAAAAGTGCTTTTTCTTGCGCCGCATGAATATGGCTATAACCCACTGCCGGAGCTGCCGCTGCTGGTCTTGTAACGAAGATCAACGTTTTCGCTGCTTCTACGATATTCTCTAAATATGGACGAACAAACGTTGCATAACCTTGGTTAAGCGGTTCATCTTGCAAGAAGATCACTTCTTTCGCATTTGGATATTTCGCAAGCTCAGCTTCGATCGCTTTCGTTGGGAATGGATAGATCTCTTCTAAACGAATAATGGCTGTTGTCTCATCTTTGGCTGCTTCACGACGATCTCTGATGTCATAGAAAATCTTACCAACAGAAATCACAACTCGTTCCACTTTCGCGGCATCTATGGCATCAATCTCTGGAAGTACTGCACGAAATGTACCTGCGGCTAAGTCTTCAAGCGTATTCACAGCCTGACGATGACGGAGCAAGCTCTTCGGTGTCATTACGACAAGTGGTTTACGATAATCTTGATGCATTTGACGGCGGAACATATGGAATGCTTGTGCGGGTGTTGTTGGAACCACAAAGCTCATATTGTTCTCAGCACAGAGTTCTAAGAAACGCTCAGGACGTGCAGATGAATGCTCCGGTCCCTGTCCTTCATAACCGTGCGGTAATAACATCACTAAACCGTTATAACGATTCCACTTTGTTTCACCGGCAGCGATAAATTGGTCAATGACGACTTGCGCACCATTCACGAAGTCACCAAACTGCGCTTCCCAAATTACTAATGCATTCGGCTCTGTTGCCGCATAACCAAACTCAAACCCAAGCACGCCCGCTTCTGAAAGAATGGAGTCAATCACCGTAAAGTTTGCTTGATCTTTTGTTAAATGCTGAAGCGGAATATACGCGCTACCATCTTCTTGGTTGTGATAAACCGCATGACGATGGAAGAATGTTCCACGACCTGAATCTTGTCCTGTAATACGAATTGGATAACCTTCTTCAAGAAGTGTTGCATATGCCATCACTTCAGCAAAGCCCCAATCCATTTCCATCTCACCTTCACCCATTTTGAGTCGGTTTTCATGGATTCTTTGAACACGATTATGAAGTTTCAAGCTCTCTGGTAGTTGATCCATAATGCGAGCAATCTCAGTGATTCTTGAAGTCACAACGCCTGTTTCAGGAACGACTGCGCCCTCTTCGTCAAAGCGATCGTGCATTCTAGAGATTTTTTCCCATTTTTGCTTATAAGTACTGTTGATCGATTCAACCGTTGGGAAACCGACAGGTTTACCCTCTTCAAGCTTATCGCGATACTCTTTCGTGTACGCTTTGAAATCATCTTCTGTAATCACGCCTTGCGCAATCAAACGGTCTGCATAAATACGTGCCGGCGTTTTGTGGCTACGCACTTTTTTATACATCATTGGCTGAGTTGCTGCTGGCTCATCCGCTTCGTTATGTCCAAGTTTACGGTAACAAACAAGGTCAATCACCACATCTTTATGGAACGTATTACGATAACCTAACGCTAATTGCATAACGTGTTTTACCGCTTCTGGATCATCCCCATTCACATGTAAAACTGGCGCCTGAACGATTTTTGCAGCATCTGTACAATATTCAGATGAACGCGCATCTAAAAGATTGGATGTTGTAAAGCCGACACGGTTATTCACAACAATATGAATTGTACCGCCGGTAGTGTAACCACGAACTTGTGACATTTGCAGAGTTTCAAGCACAATTCCTTGTCCTGCAAATGCCGCATCACCATGAATTAATACAGGCAATACTGTATTAAATGGTAATTGCCCTGTTGGCGTTCCCGCTTCAATACGACGCTCTAAACGCGCACGGACAGAACCTTCTACTACAGGATTTATAATCTCTAAGTGCGATGGGTTAAACGCAAGCGCGAGATGTACTGGTGGATTGTTTGGCGTTGCTTGAACTGATGAAGAGAAACCCATATGGTATTTCACATCACCAGACCCTTTCGTAAAGGTTGGAACACCATCAAACTCATCAAATAACAACTTCGGTGCTTTACCTAAGATATTCACGAGTGTATTTAAACGACCACGATGCGCCATTCCGATCACGATCTCTTCAGCACCAAAGTTTGAAGCACCCACAACCATCTCATGAAGCATTGGGATTAACGCATCTCCTCCTTCGAGTGAGAAACGTTTTTGTCCCACATAACGGGTATGAAGATAACGCTCTAAACCATCTGCTGAAACGAGTTCTTTTAAAGTCTCTTTACGCTCATCATTCGTCAGACGATATTGATCTTGCACTTCTTCAAGACGCTCACGCAACCAAATACGCTCTTCATCTTTTGTAATATGCTCAATCTCAACACCAATATGTCCCACATAAGTACGTTGTACCGTATCAAGGATTTCGCGAAGCGTCATTTCAGACTTACCCGCTAAACCACCTGTTCTAAATACCGTTCCCATATCCATTTCAGTTAAATTGAAAAAGCCTGGGTTAAGCTCTGGAACATTAGGAACCTCACGTAAATTAAGAGGGCATAAGTCTGCTACTTGATGCCCTCTACGGCGATATTCCCCAATAAGGTTTAATACCGCAACTTGTTTCGCGAGAAATGCTTCATCAACACTTCCACCTTGTGAGTGTCCGTGCTGTCGTCGCATCTCTTCAAATGCTCTTTTAATCGGTCCTTGTGCAATATCTTGCTCGCCCTTAAAATCAGCGAAATAATCTTGCCATTCTGGAGAAACAGAACTGGGATCTTCAAGATATGACTCAAACATCTCTTCGACATACGTCTGATTAGCACCATTTAGTGCCGACGTTTCTCTAAACTTATCTATTAGTTTCATTGTTATCGCTCACATATATGTAGTCTAAAATTGATAGGAAATTAAAAAGAAAGAAATTGTTCTCATTATACCCGATTTTTCTCAGTTTCGTGCAATATGTCCTCCGACAAAATCATTGCTTTTTTTGTTTTTTTTATCGAAGCAAAAAAGGGGATTTGAAATGCTTATTTAAAATCACCTTAATGCAAATGTGTTAGTATGTAAATCATTCACTATATTCAATGTTTACTTATGGGAATAACGCATGAAATTAAATGAACTTCGGTACTTTATCGCTGTTGCTGAAGAGAGACATTTTGGGCGTGCCGCTCAAAAATGCTTCATCTCTCAACCTGCTTTATCCATTGGTATTAAGAACTTAGAAGCATCAATGGATGTGTCGCTTTTCGAGCGAACCACAAACGAAGTTCTTCTCACCCCTGAAGGCGAAAAAGCATTACCAAAGGCTAGAAGAATTTTTGAGTTGGTTGATGAACTTCTATCACTCAGTAAAGAGTCAGACTCTATCGATGGCCGCTTCAATCTCGGCATTATATTTACGATCGCACCTTACCTCCTTCCTAAAGTCATCCCTTCACTGAGAAAAGCGGCACCTGAACTGCAACTTAATCTCTTTGAAAATATGACTGATAGCTTGTTACCTATGCTCAAAACAGGAGAGATTGACGCAGCGATTTTAGCGCTTCCCATTGCAGATCCAACGTTTGAAGTGATTGAGCTTTATGAGGAGCCATTCTTCGTTATCACGCCGAAAGATCACCCGTTGAATGACAAAACGATCATTTCGCCAGAAGAAATTCACGAATATGACCCGTTACTTCTCAATATTGGACATTGTTTCCGTGACCAAGTCCTTGATCGCTGTAAAGAGATCAATGCGACAAACTCGCATCACCATTCACTAGAAACTATTCGCAATATTGTTGCTGCAGGTCATCAAATTTCAGTACTTCCAAAATATGCATTGACCGATGACCATTTAGGCGAATTACTGCATTACATTCCTTTCACAGAGCCAGTGCCCACTCGTAAGGTAGCACTTGTTTATCGTAAGGAATTCACGCAAATGCGTAAGATTGAAACGATTGCAAAATGCATTCAGGATCTCAATCTATAACGCGTTGATAGCTTTCAAGGAAGAAGTAAAATGCTCATAGACCAATTTGGACGGAAAATTGATTATGTACGCATATCGGTAACCGATCGATGCGATCTTCGTTGCACGTACTGTATTCCAAAAGGCTTTAAGGGCTTTGAAGTTAATAAAAACTGGCTGACATTCGATGAAATTATGCGAGTCGTTTCGGCATTCTCAGCAATGGGAACGGATCATTATCGCATTACCGGCGGCGAGCCTTTACTGCGAAAAAATGTGTCTGAACTTATTCGGCGCATGAAAGAGATCCCGACCATCAAGGATCTCTCCATGACAACGAATGCAACGCAACTCGAAAAGCACGCTAAAGAGCTCAAAGCAGCGGGATTAGATCGACTGAATATCAGCCTCGATTCTATAAACCCTCACACTGTTCATCAAATCACTGGTAACGATTGCATCGATAAAGTGAAACGGGGTATTTTTGCCGCCAAAGATGCAGGCTTTGAGACGATTAAAATCAACATGGTGCCGATGATCGGTGTCAATGATCAAGATATTGATGCCATGATCCAATTTTGTATGGATCATGGATTGATATTGCGCTTAATAGAAGCAATGCCGATGGGCGAAACGGGTCAAAATACGCAAGGTGAAGATCTCACACTACTGCTTGAATCCTTGCGTCAAAAATATGGCTTAATCGATTCTTCTAGATCATTAGGTCAAGGACCGGCAAAGTATTACGAATCTCCGGATGGATCATTCACCTTTGGCCTTATCACACCGATGAGCCAGCACTTTTGCGATACTTGCAATCGTGTACGAATGTCCGTTGATGGCACGCTCTATATGTGTTTAGGGCAAGAAGAAGCTTTTCCGCTTCGTGAAATGCTGCGTGATCATTGCAGTGATGCCGAGCTACAAAATGCCATTAGACAAGCGGTAGATCTCAAACCACAGAAACATGAGTTTACAACGGATGTATCGAAAATTCAGCGAATTATGTCGATGACAGGCGGTTAAATTGCTACACTAAGCGTAATTTCATAACAAAACACCGAGCCAATGCATCATGCAGGGAATCGGCAATATAAGTTGATCACATTATTACAAGTTTACGGAGCGAAAAATGAGTAAGCAATATGGCGTAAAAATGACACTTCCAAAACATTCAACCTACCGTAGAGAAAATCTCTTAGGTAATGAGTTCAGCGCAGAAAGATGGTTCGATAGCGCAGAAGCTCGTCAAAAATTCTTAGATTCATATCAAAACGATTTTATCTATTACCGCATTGGTGATCGCCCACGCTACAAATACGAGCTCATTGAGAAGTAACTCACTTTATCAATACAAACTAACACTTTAAAAGCCGGCAGAAATGCGGGCTTTTTTATTACCTGTATTACCAATACATAATTATTTCTAAGAAGCTCTACTGTTTATATCGGCATTTAAGTTTAAAAATAGCTGCCATAACTGCTCGTATAAGCCCGTAAAACCGAACACCCATTTTCTCTAACAATGCATCATCTTTTAAAAGACGCTTCCTTCTCTTCATTCAGATCATTGAAAACCGATTTCACTATAAAAAAAGCTGCTATAAGGAATATCTTCTTTGCCGACACGTGATTTATAAAAACCCGCAAATACTTTTCTCTACTATCCATAGCTTGGAAAAATGTTATTTGGGTTCCTATGTAAAACTCAACGATAAATACGAAAGTATCAAACAGACTCAAATCCAAGACAAAGAAAAACCCTAATGAATTGCTTCATTAGGGTTATCTATATGGCGCGCCCAGAAGGAGTCGAACCTCCGACCGACTGGTTCGTAGCCAGGTACTCTATCCAGCTGAGCTATGGGCGCTTAACTAAGATGAGTAGTATACATCATTCTAAAACCCTGTCAAACTTCGTTTAAAAGTTATTCAAAATTAAACTTTTCAACGCCTGTCTCTGGCACTTAAAACGATTACCAAAAATAATACGGAGCATATTTACTAACATGAATTTTATAAAATACATGCAAATACTCTCTCTAATAATCAATCCGCCTTACAAGATACTCTTAGTTTGAGTCAATATAATCATATCGATCCAAGAAAGCTCTGCATTGCTGACAGCGCCATTGATAATGAAACAAAAAATGCTCTCTCTAACTATCAATCCACCTTAAAAGAGACTCTTAGTTTGAATCGATGTCATCCTATCAATCTAAGAAAGCTCCGTATTGCTGACACGCAATTAATAAAAGCATGCAAACGTTCTCTCTAACCATCAATCCACCTTAAAATATGTCCTTACTCTGAATTTACGCAATCATACCGACCAAGAAAGCTTCGTATTGCTGGCACGCGATTGATAAAAGCATGCAAGCATGCTCCCCAGCTGCTAATCAGCTTCCAAAATAACCTCTCAATATCTTATAGAAATTGAAAACGAATGCGATCCATATTCAATAAGCTCAAATTCAAGACAAAAGAAAAACCCCAATGAATTGCTTCATTAGGGTTATCTATATGGCGCGCCCAGAAGGAGTCGAACCTCCGACCGCCTGGTTCGTAGCCAGGTACTCTATCCAGCTGAGCTATGGGCGCTTAACTAAGATGGTTAGTATAGCGTATCTTTTTCAGAGCGCAACTAAATGCAAACTCTTTACGCACAAACTCCCCTTTTAATCCTTTTTTAATAAATAAATGGACGCATCAATGCCATATATACAACGCCCATCGCCATGAAGTTCGAAATCAAGTACGCAACTAAACGTGTTGAAAGCACAAAATTCTGACGCATTGCAATAATCGCAAAGCCGATATAAAGAATCATGAATAGTAGCTTCACAGCCAACCAACCACCGCCTGCAGCAAATGGGTTAATACTGAGCGTCACCGCCAACAAAACTCCTGTTAGCAGCAAAAATGTATCGATAATATGTGGAATGATGCGCGCCCATTTAGGTCTTTTTACCAAAAAGTATTTCCAAAAACGAAAGTTAAAAAAGACAATTGAAAAGACCGCAAGCATAATATGCGTATGTTTAATTCCCATATAGGCTTCTGCTAACATTTTATTTCCTTATTTTAATTCACGACGTTTTCCGGCTTACCGGCAACGAACTGGTTGATATTATTTATCAAAAGCTTTACAAGCTTCTCAAGGGCTTCCTCACTCGCAAAAGCCGTATGTGGCGTTATGATAAAGTTTCCTAAATCATTTGCAAGCAGAGGATTATCAGGCTTTGGTGGCTCTATGGTTAAAACATCCACGCCGGCGCCGCCGACTTTCCCATCTCGCAATCCTTTGGCTAACGCCGCTTCATTAATTAATCCACCGCGACTAACATTCAGCAGAATGACATCTTGCTTCATACGCGCAATTTCCGCATCAGAGATCATATCTTGTGTCTCCGGCGTTAATGGCGCATGCACAGAATAGACATCGCTTTGCGTTAAAACTTCGTCAAACGGCGTATATCCTTCTCGAATCGAGGTCGCATTACGTCGTTCTGAAAAAAGCACTTTCATGCCAAAATTCTCGGCATATTTTGCAAATTGCGAACCAATACTACCTTTTCCAAAAATCCCGAGCGTTTTACCCTTTAACTCAAAAATAGGCGCACCGAAAATAGAGAAAAATTCTGATCGCTGCCATTCGCCATCACGCATTCTCGCTTCATACAGCGGCAAGCGATGCATGAGGGAAATCATCATCATAAAAACATGTTCCGCAACGGCAATCGTACTATAACCTGCCACGTTACAAACCGTAATTCCAAGCTCTTTTGCCGCTGCAATATCCACAACGTTATATCCCGTTGCCGCAACTGCAATCAGCTTTAGCTGGGGATTGGCAATCATCGCTTCACGATCAATCACCACTTTATTGGTAATCGCAATTTCATGTCCTTGAAGGGCTGCGGCAACTTCCTCTTTAGGACAATTGTGCAAATTCGTCAGTTCATACGGGAAATTAAAATCGAGCTGAAAGCGGCTTAATGTTCCCTGATCTAAAAATATAATTTTTTTCATTTCTAAAATCCTCCTAGCGATTTAATTATTGTTGTTACAGTAAAATCGGTTTTTAAGCTCTCCCAATTAAAATGCTTTTAAAAAGATGATACATCGCTGGGGAGAATGCTCGTAAGCTCAAAATAATCTCGTACCAGCCATTGTGACCCTTATGCTTAAACCGAAATGACTATAAATATTAGATTTACCATTATTATGGGCATTCCAAAAAAAAGCTATAGAAACTGTGCTTCTATAGCTTTTCAAAATCTTAACGATGCTCGTGACGCATTAAACGCTGCTTCTCGCGATCCCAATCACGTTCTTTAATCGTTGCACGCTTATCGTGATCTTTTTTCCCTTTAGCGAGACCAATCCCGACTTTCACCATGCCTTTTTTCCAGTAAAGACTTAATGGCACAATCGTATAGCCTTTCTGATCCACCGAACCGACTAAGCGATCAATCTCTCGGCGATGGAGCAATAATTTACGAGTTCTCGTATCATCGGCATAAATATGAGTTGATGCGGAAAGTAACGGCGTAATACGTGATCCAATCAAAAATACTTCACCATTTTTCACTTGCACATAGGCTTCCGTTAGTTGTCCACGACCCTCTCGCAAACTCTTCACTTCCCAGCCTTGTAATTCAACGCCAGCTTCAATTTTTTCTTCAATAAAATAATCATGATACGCACGCTTATTGCCGGCGATCTGCGCACTGCCTTGTTGTCCTTTTTTCTTAGACATTTTAAAACCTCTTTAATCCT
>DXHP01000165.1 GCA_019113305.1 Candidatus Ignatzschineria merdigallinarum
CAATCTCGCGCCAGCAATGATAACGACTCTTTTTACAACTAGCACTTCGATAGAAAGAATGTTTGGCATGCTTAACTCACTCTCATACTAGCGATTGTAATAGCGATTCTTCAAGCGAAATGGTTATAACCAACTCAATCTTCTGTTTTTTCAATCAAACTAATTTGGTAGATGAATGCCTAATAATAACAAGACCATCGGTAAAGTCACTAAACTAACAATCGCACTCATAAATGTTGCGCTCGAAACAAGCTCAGGCTTTGTCTCAAAATGAACCGCTAGTAGCGTTGTATTCGCCGCTGCCGGCATTGCGGCAAGCACAATAAGAATCTGTTTATACACAAGATCAATCGGCATCCATTGCACTAGAACAAAGGCAATCAGTGGTGAAATCACCATCTTCATCACCAGATTAATCGAGAGTTTGCCATATTCAATATTGGTTAAACGAATATTTGCGAGCTGCATTCCTAAAATAATCATAATCACTACAATCGATGCATCGCCCACCATTGAAATCGAGTTGTAAAGTGATTCACTCAATGGCACATGGAGCAATTGCAACAAAATGCCTAATAGCGCACCGTGAACCGTAGGCATTCTCACAACTCTTGCTAAAGCGAATTTCACAGAGCTGCCGACAATCTCTTTCGAAGAGCCTTTTGCCGCATAGTAAGTTCCGATCGTATTCATCACCACTTGCTGCAACACTAACATAATGATCGCAATATCAAAGCCGATTGATCCAAAGAAAGCGAGAATAACTGGTGTTCCATAATTCCCATTATTCATAAAACAAGAGCCGAGAATCATACCGCAACGCGTTTTCTCATCGAACCTTAGCAATCGGGAAATCAGCGATATTAACAATACTAACAGTAAGCAAAGCGCGAAAACATATCCCACATAATAGAGATAATTTAACGAAATAGGATACGAGTAGAATGTCTTAAAAGCTAAAAATGGTGAAAGCACATAAAGAGACATCTTTGAGAGATTGGGAATATCAAAATGTAATACTTTCTGCGCAATAAATCCCACAATAAAAATGGAAAATATTGGCAATAAAATCCAAAAAAATGTCAGCACTTGAAACCCCTCTTTAAATGATCTTTTGTGCAACCTCTAAGAAAAAGACAATAAAGAGATAGCGCACCCCTTTTCCAATTAAAATGGCTAGTGCCGATTTCCAAATATTCAGACGAAACCACCCTGCGGCAATCGGCAACACATCACCAATAAAAGGCAACCCTGATAATAGCAGCGCCCAAGCACCATATTTATGAATAAAAGCTTCTGTCTTTGGCTTGATTTTCCGGCGATTGGGAATAATTCGGCCAACCGTTAACATTATTAAACTTCCAATCGTATTAAAAATTGTGGCTATCAACCATGCTGAAATGGCGTAATCAGGATGTTTATGAATAAATGCCGCTAAGACTAATTCGGAACTTCCTGGCAAAATCGTTGATGATGTCACACTAGAGAAAATCAGCAGCCATAACCCTTCTGTTACAGAGGTTATCATGATTCACCTTTCGTCATTAGCTACATAGAACCTTGGGATTGCGGCATTAATGTCATCACAACTTCCAAAATCTTCTCCGCCACAATCTGCTTATCCGCTCTCGCAATGGGATAAGTATGACCATCTTTCGTAAAGAGCAACATCTCATTATCAGATTCACCAAAGACTTTGCCATTTGAGACATCATTTAGGCAGATCATATCGACATTTTTACGCTGCAATTTTGATCGGGCATTTGCCTCAATATTATGCGTTTCTGCCGCAAAGCCAATACAGATTGCCGGACGATTTTCCCCTTTTGCAATCGTTGCTAAAACATCTGGATTCTTCTTAAAAGTCAGCGTTAAAAGATCTGAGTCATCTGTTTTTTTCAATTTTTCATCAGAACGATCGACCACTGAATAGTCCGCAACAGCTGCTGCGGCAATAAAGATATCTGCATCTCTTGTGGCATTCCACGTAGCTTCCATCATATCTGCGGCACTTTTGACTGGCACTAATGCAATATTCTCTGGCGCATCTAGCGCGACAGGCCCGGAAATTAACGTAACGTTTGCCCCCATTTTTTCCGCAGTCATCGCCAAAGCGTAGCCCATTTTTCCACTTGAATAATTACTGATATAACGAACGGGATCAATCTCTTCAACCGTCGGTCCTGCAGTAATCACGATATTTTTACCAGCAAATGGCTGATTGATAGTAGTGCTGGTATTTTGAATTTCTGTTTGAAAAAAAGCTGTTACTACATCACGAATCTGCATCGGCTCCGGCATGCGCCCTTGTCCCACTTCACCACACGCTTGAGAACCGCTTTCTGGTGCTAAAATATGGATTCCACGAGATTTCAATTTTGCAACATTCTCTTGAACCGCACTATTTCCCCACATTAAACGATTCATTCCCGGCGCGAGCATGATCGGTTTTTCCGTAGCTAAACAGATGGCCGATAGGAGATCATCGGCAAAACCGCCGGCAAGTTTTGCAATGATATTCGCACTTGTTGGGGCAATTAAGATTAAGTCCGCCCAACGAGCTAACTCAATATGTCCCATTCCCGCTTCATGCGCAGGATCTAATAGATCATATACCACAGGATATCCTGATACAGCTTGTAACGTTAAAGGTGTGACAAAACTCCGCCCACCATCGGTCATGACAACGCGCACATCAAATCCCACTTCTTTTAATCTTCGTACTAGATCTGGTGATTTATACGCCGCAATACTGCCGCTGATCCCTAACAGAATATTCATATGATAATGACTCCTTTGATCCCATTTAAATGCATCTAAGCTTTCATAAATATGGCAATATCATAACACTAAACGCTTTAGCAGTTCTTCTGATATTCCCCATAAAAAAAGCGTTTAGCAGATTTCTACTAAACGCTTTTTTCCTTCAGTGCTTCTTCTGAAGATGGATGATTTATTTAAAATTTTATTTTGCAATTGCCTTTGCATGAATTCGCCCAATCGCATCTAATGATGATGTAACCGCACCTTCTAACCAACCATTCATATAAGATGCATGTTCACCAGCTAGCGCAATTCGCCCATCAATCTCACAAAGATCACGATAATATTTCTCCCGCAATTCTGGCGTCCATTGTGAATATCCTCCTAAAATCCACGGCACTTTATCCCAAGCCACACTATAACCATTATCGAATTCTTCTGTAACTTGTGGATGAATCTCAGAGGCATAACGAAGACCTTCCTCTAAACGCTTCTGAAGTGACATTGCCGCAAATTGTCGACCATGATCACCAAAGATATAACCATT
>DXHP01000166.1 GCA_019113305.1 Candidatus Ignatzschineria merdigallinarum
CGGTTCTCGCCTACGGTGCTTTTGTCGGAGTCGGTATTAAAGCGGAAAAGCCCAACTTTGATTATCTTGATCTCTTCTACCCCGAGGCACAGCCGATAGCGAAGCTTGCGGAAGGCTCTGATGGCGAAGATGGTCTCTGTTTACGAGATCTTCGGGAGCACTTTAAGGCAGATATCATTCGTTTTTTAGAGACGCAATCTAGTGCCAAATTAACGCAATACCCCGGCATTAACAGTGATACCTTCCAAAATCATCCAACACTGATTGATTTCTTTGAAAAGAGCCAGCCCGGCACCCAAAAGCTCGATAAACCAATCCTTATTATTCAGGGAGAAAAAGATACCAATGTGCCGGCAGCTGTAACCCAAAAACTGGTGAACGATCTGGTGCAATTAGGTTCAAATGATGTAGAACTCATTTTAGTAAAAGATGCATCTCATACTGAAGCGATCGTTTGGGAAAATGATGCTGTGATTCAATTTGTCACCGAACACATGCCGGCAAAATAATGCCGATTATTGGCAATATCATTCTTTCTGTTGAAGAAAAGCAATGACAACTATTGCCACCGCTGGCTCGGCATTGATAAAAGCGAGGAACTATCTCCTCGCTATCAATCACTAGATAAAGATAGAGATGAACTTAGATAAAGTGTGAGATTACCGATATCACCGTTGATTTCCTCTTTCACTTAATGTACCGCAAGAGCACTCAATCATGACATCTTCTTAATGATAACTATTTAAACAAACTGTATCCTCATTTCACTCTAAAAATAGCGGCCACCACTGCTAGCATGAGATTTATAACATCATGCAAGAGCGTCTTCAAATAGCAGAATAAGTGCTAATAAAGCAGTTTTAGCTCTATCAACACCCATCCGATATCATCGATCATTATTTCTATGAATAGGAAAATCGCCATGATTGCTGGCACAAGATTGGTAAAAGAACGCAAATCTCCAGCCGCACATCTGCTGTTAAACCGCGTTTTAATCAGATCGTCAATGAGATCTTTTAAACTGCTTTCTCTCACAAAATTCTTAGGGGCTGACATAGATAAGCTAGTTTAAATTACCTTTAACCATTGATTTTAACTGGCTTAGCTGCTCTTTATAATTAGGCGTATTAAATCGCCATTCACATTCCTTTAAAAACAGCTCAAAATTCTCTTTTGGAATGCCGTTAAACTTTCGCATATGTCGTTTGGCTTGATTCCAGAAATTCTCAATTCCATTAATATGATTGTGAGCTTTTGCAAACCGCTTACTGTGATTGATTCGATAATGTTTAAATTCACTAATATCAAGCACATTATAACTTTTAAAAGAATCCGAATAAACGATACTATCAGGAATCACTTTTTCCTCAATAATGGGAATTAGAGTTTCGGATTTAGCATTAGGAATAACTTTTGTGTAAACCTTACCACCACGCTTTAATAGACCAAATACAGGGATTTTACCTGCTGATCCTCGGCCTCTTTTTCCTTTGCGAATCCCACCAAAATAAGATTCATCAACTTCAATTTTCCCATCAAACAATTCGGCTTCAAATTGTTTCTGATAGTCGAATATTAAAAGACGTAAACGATGATAATAGAAGATCGCTGTGTTACGATTAACGTCGACAATTTCAGCGGCACATCGAGCGGTGGTTCCCGCAATGAAATGTTCTATTAATTTAGTCTGTTTCTGTTGGCTTAATCTACTTTTTCTCATAACATAAATAATACCTTAAAAGGTGTTATCTATGTCAGCCCCAATTCTTATTATGAAAAAATTACGAGAAATCGACTGGATCAACCTCAATCAACAGACGAATTCCTGTGCGTATATTAGCTTCATAGAGTAATCGCAATTGAAATGCCGCACGATGCAATGATGCGCGTGATTCGGATTGCAAAATAATATGTACTCGATAAAATCCTTGCCGGCGTTTTAAGTTATTCGGCATGACTGGCGTGATTTCGACATCTTCAATTGCCGGCATCAATGATAAAATCCCCGATAAATAGTGCGTCGCTTCCGCTTCACTACGCGCTTCCACTTGCACTAATATCTGATTGGAATATGGTGGAAGCGCCAATATTTCTCGAATCTCTAACGATTTCTCAGCATAAGCGTGATAACCGATCTTCGGCAATTCATTAAACAGGGCATTATCAGCAAACATCGTTTGCACCAAGACTTTTCCTTTTTTCTCTCCTCGCCCTGCTCGTCCTGAAACCTGCATCAATAATTGTGCTAACTTCTCATCCGCACGGAAATCATTGGCAAAGAAAAGCCCATCGCTATTGAGCAATACAACTAATGTAATATTGGGAAAATCATGCCCTTTTGCTAGCATTTGAGTACCGATAATAATATCTGCTTCCTGATCATTAATCTGCGCTAAATGCACCTCTAAATCACGGCTATTGCGCACATTATCACGATCAAAACGCATTACTTTTGCTTGCGGAAATGCATCTGCTAATGCTTTTTCAATTTTTTGTGTGCCAGCACCAAGCTCTTTAAAGCTACTACCGCCACAATTTTGACAACTTTCTGGATAAGGATAGCGCGTAGCACAGTGATGACAATGGAGCTTTCCGGTAGTTCGATGATAATTGAGATAACTACTACAATGATCACATTCGAGCATCGTGCCGCAATCTAAACAGGTTAATACCGGCGAAAATCCGCGGCGATTAAGAAAAACCAATACCTGTTCCTGACGCGCAATGGTTGCTTCAATCTCATCGAGGACTTTACCGGAAATACCGTCATAAACTTTCTCTTCATGACAATTAATAATCTCCCATTCCGGCATCGCACCACTCACTCTCGCTGGCAGCTGATAGTGCGTAAAGCGCCCTTCTTTAATATTTCTAACACTTTCATACGTCGGGGTTGCACTGCCTAATATCAGCGGAATATTCTCTAAACTCGCACGTTTAATTGCACTATTATGTGCCGAATAACGCACACCATCACGCTGAATATAAGATCCATCGTGCGCTTCATCTACAATAATTAATCCCAATCTGGAAAATGGTGTAAAGAGCGCCGAGCGAGTACCAATAATCAAATCAACACGCCCAAGTCGCGCATCACGCCATGCTTGTAACCTTTCTAAATCTGTAATCTGGGAATGAATCACACCAATCCTGACTTTCAGGGATTGTTCAATACGCGAGACAAATTGCGGCGTTAAACCGATCTCCGGCACTAACATCAAAACTTGCTGCCCTTTGGCAAGGAAATCCCGAGCGATTTCCGTATAAACCGCTGTTTTCCCAGATCCTGTCACCCCTTCGATAAAAGCAACGCCATCTCGCTTGTCGATAATGCCATCAACCACTTGCTGCTGTGCAGATGTTAACTGCAGTGGTCGCTCTGTCGCTGGCATTTTTGCAACATCAATTTCATCATCTAATCGCTCGCTAGCTGCTAATAATTGCCAATCTAACAGCTCCCGGCGATGATTCTTGAAATTAGCAAATGCCGAAACCAACGTCGATTCTGCATAAAATTTTCCAATTTTTAAAAATTCCAATATCGCTAATTTGGCACGGGCTTGCCGATTCGCGACATCTTCACGCCATGAAGCACCTTCTTCAGTGAGCTGATAGAATATTTCTGCTTGATAAAGTGCCTTTCCCTGACGAAGCGCTGCCGGCAAAAATAGCTGAAACACTTCGCCAAGTGGCGCATGATAGTAACTTGCAATCCAAGTCGCGAGCGCTAAGAGAGAATCCGATAAAATTGGCGCTGCATCCAAAACTGCACGCGCAGATTTCAGCTTCTCCCGAGGATATTCACTCTCTGCTTTCACCGCCGTAATCACACCCACCATCTTTCGCCGAGCAAAATCAACTTCCACGCGCATTCCTGCTGCCACTGAATAATCTAGCGGCGCTAAATACTCAAAAGTCTTATACAACGGGCACGGTAATGCGACTTCAATAATTGCTTCCTGCTCTGTTGCCGGCATCTTATCCTTTCCTCTGTTGATGATTTTTTTCGTTCCAAATTTAGAAATCCGCTCTCATGATTCGTACTACTTGATACTTTTTCCGAGTTTAAAAATTGCATCATCTTTGCGGATACACGATCGATAGAAATCTGTAAGCATTTTCCAACCGCATATCAGCTTCATCGTCGTTTCAGTTTAAAAATAGCTGTTACAACTGCTGGCACGAGATTGATAAAAAAGTGCAACTATTCCCTCCAACGATGCAACGCCTCTTAATAGAATTTTAAATTCAGACTGTCAATCAGATCGTTTAAAACCAATTGATTTCACTATAAGATCGATTCTCCAATATCGCACTCTAGTTTATCATCTCGCGCCTGAAGATGTGATCAGCCTTCGTAATAAA
>DXHP01000167.1 GCA_019113305.1 Candidatus Ignatzschineria merdigallinarum
TTTTCCACAAACAATGTATCTCGTAGATATTCTGAAGAAACTTTAGTACCCAGTAGCTTCTCAATCGAAAACTGACTGGAAATTGCTTCATCTCGTAACGCAATAAGTAAATCATTCAAAAGCGAAAGATAATACGGCGCACCAAAACCGCTTCCCGATAACGATGCAAAACGAATCACAAAACCATCATCAAGTGCAATCTTCTCTACTTCACCATATAACGCGAAAGAGAAATGCTCTTTCTCAATTGTTACTAGATGTGGTTGTGATTCAATGCCGGCATTATCACGATGATTTGTGCCCAACATCTCAGAATCGATATAATCTGGCTCTAACATCGACGCAATATACGAGTTGTAGAGATTATATTCGCCATACCAACTTGCCAGCTTTCCAGCCGCAATATTTTGAATAAATTCAATTGCCGCACCTAACATTTCGCCGGCAGCAAAAATCTCTTCTTCTGTCGTATAACGACCAACGCTTATTCGCACGGATGACAATGCACGTTTTAAGTCATAACCCATTTCTGTCAAAACATAAGATGGTAGCGAGCTATCACTATTACATGCCGAGCCTTTTGCAATCGACAATTTCGGAGTTAACGCCATTAAAGTATCAGCATGAACATTCGGAATATAGAGATTTAGAACGCCCGGTTCACGATGTCCTTTTAGATTTCCGCTATTGACTTCAATACCATATGGCAATAATCGTTGCACTAAATAGCTCTCTAACTTTGCCAAACGATGGCGCTCTTCCACCCAATTTTCTCTGATGATTTCGAGCGCTTTTGCAAAGCCGGCAATTCCTTCGTTTGGCATTGTGCCGGCACGAAGTCCTAATTGTCCGCCGCTACCATCAATCATTGGGATCATCGGCAACTTCGGAAAACTTCGGCGATAAAGCAGACCGATCGATTTCGGACCACAACATTTATGCGCCGAAACACTCACTAAATCAAATTGTGATGCATCAAATTGAAAATGTGGTGCCGCTTGCGTTGCATCCACATGAAAAGGGATTTTATGATTACGAGCGATCTTCGCAATTGCTTCCACCGGCAATTTATCACCAGTTTCATTATTCACCCAAATGAGCGAAATCATTGCCGTATCTTCCGTAATCGCCGCTTCAATCATCTCTGCGGTAATTAACCCATCGTCATTAGGTGCTACAAACTCACCGCGATAACCTTCTTTCATCAGCGCTTGAACGGTATTAATCGTTGCTTTATGCTCAATTGTTGAGGTGATAATGGTTTTTTTCTTCTGCGCATGAAGTACGCCTTTGAGCGCATGATTAATCGATTCCGTGGAACCGCTTGTGATCATGATCTCATCACGAGTCACGTTAAAATGCGCCGCGATTGCATCAAGATCTGCATTTACTTTCTGGGAAGTGATAATACCAAGTTCATGTGGACTACTAACATTTGCCCAGTCCGTTTCCATGCTATTAACCATCGCTTCAATCACTTTCGGATCCACCGGCGTTGTCGCGGCATAATCGAGATAGATCATATTGGAAAATTGCGGCTTAGAAGGTAACGATGGAAGCTTCCCGTCCGCCTTTCGTTGATTGCCGGCAGATGAATTACTCTCTTTCATAAATGCTTCCAACCCTAAACCTTCTAAATCAATTTTCATATCGTGCTTCTTTCTGTCCTAGACTCAATTTGTGAGATCTATTATATCTCTAAATCCATTTTAAAAATGGCAAAATAGCAGAATATTAAACAAGAGAACGACAACACCCACGCGCTCCAACATCCTTCCTGATTATTGGATTCGCGGAGAACTTTCACATCATAAATAAAGTTCTACAAAACTAAAATCTCAAAATTACAATTTATCGATATACTTGTCGTAAATAGTCTCTTGTAGAATCCTCTACGGACAATTCTACAAAATAAGGAATCTGCCATTTTGCGGTTTTGGTTGCGCTACTATTCAAATCTTGATCCCACCGCGTATAAACTCGGAAAGCCATCTTTCCTAATTGTGCCGGCGAAGATAATATGCCTTGTTGCTGCAATACTCGTTTTGGAAAAATGAACTGCCCTTTTCGCTCATCATCTATAATATTGACGATCAAATAATCAGGAAAGGCTTCTGCAGAAAAGGGGATATTTTTATTCTCGGAATCTTTCTCCCAGATTGCTAAAAAATATCCCGCTTTTTTCGGCGTTTTCTTTGCCAGACGAGAACGATATCTTGTTTGAGATACCGAAAAATCAAATCCCTCATATTCCTGATTATAAGGATCCAACTCAGAAATCTCTATTGCCGGCATTTCAAGGCTCTCAAATAGCTCGTTGAATAAATTGTTAGATTTCATAATATGTCCGGCATTGAGATTAACATCGGCGTTCAAGTTGACATTACTTTGAAAAACCAAAAAACAAAGCAACCGTGGGATTTGGCTAATTTCAGTTGAATTTCATTACCTAGAATCTTTCAAATGTTTATCTAAACAATAAAAACTTATCGATTATAGTGCTTAATAAATTGCTTAAAGCGCTCTGATTTTGGGTTTTTAAAAAGCTCTTGCGGATCGCCTTCCTCTTCGATTTTTCCTTCATGGAAAAAGACCACACGATTTGAAACGTTGCGCGCAAAGTCCATTTCATGTGTTACCACAATCATTGTCATGCCCTCTTTCGCTAAATCTTGCATCACCGTTAACACTTCATGCACCAACTCTGGGTCAAGCGCTGAAGTAGGCTCATCAAAGAGAATAACGCTTGGCTCCATTGCAAGCGCTCTTGCAATCGCAACACGTTGCTGCTGACCGCCAGAGAGCGAAATTGGATAATCATTCACTCGCTCGCTCATTCCCACTTTTGCAAGGAGCTTCAACGCACGTTCTTTCGCCTCTTTCTTCGTTAATCCTAAAACATGAATCGGTGCTTCGATCATATTTTCAAGCACTGTCATATGCCCCCAAAGATTGAAGTTTTGAAACACCATACCAAGCTCAGAACGCATTTTTTGCAATGACTTCTGATCTTTTGCAACTAACCCTTTTTCCCCAGGAACTAATGCAAGTTTTTCACCATTTAGCGTGATTTCGCCTTGATCTGGATTTTCAAGAAGATTGATGCAACGTAAAAATGTACTCTTTCCCGAACCGGAAGCACCTAACATTGAAACCACATCGCCTTTATGAAGCGTTAATGAGATCCCTTTCAAAATCTCACGATCGCCAAACGATTTATGGATGTTATCAACGATCAAAGTGGGCTGAGTTGTCATAATATGATTATTCCTACATTTCTGTGACATAAAGCAAGTCGGTTATTATACCAACAATCCACCAAAGCAGATGAACATTTGTTATAAAAGTTCCGCTGATCTTAGGACAAATGCGATTTAACTTAGTGTATAATAGCGAAATTTAGCGAAGTTAAAATTTATAACTTGATGATCTCGGATATTGCACGCTTCTTTCGCGCTTTCTTATCAGTACGACTTTAGATTGAGAAAACCCATCAAAGACCGGCAATCTATTCATCAAAACTTGTTGTATCTCTATATTAAACAAAGGATCTTATAGGATGAAACCAACCTACGAAGCGGCCGCAATAGAAGCTGCTGCGCAAGCATTCTGGGAAAAAAATGCCTCCTTTAAAGTGGCAGATCACACGGACAAACCAAATTATTACTGCCTATCGATGTTCCCATACCCATCAGGTCGACTGCATATGGGGCACGTACGTAACTATACAATTGGTGATGTGATCACTCGTTACAAAAAAATGAGTGGTTATAACGTGATGCAACCGATTGGTTGGGATGCATTTGGAATGCCGGCAGAAAATGCGGCAATCGATAATAAAGTTTCGCCAAACTCATGGACAAACAAAAATATCGTCTATATGCGCCAACAATTTAAAGAGCTTGGTTTTGGTTTCGATTGGTCACGTGAATTTTCTACATGCGATCCAGAATATTATGGTTGGGAACAGTGGTTTTTCCTTCAACTCTATAAAAAAGGCGTTATTTATCGTAAAAATGGGGTTGTAAACTGGGATCCAGTTGACCAAACGGTTCTTGCCAACGAACAAGTTATTGATGGTCGTGGTTGGAGATCTGATGCGCTAGTTGAACGCCGTGAAATCCCGATGTATTACTTCAAAATTACAGATTACGCAGATGAACTACTAGAAGACTTAAACCTTCTTGAAGATTGGCCAGAGCAAGTTCGCACAATGCAAGCAAACTGGATCGGTAAATCACAAGGAATGGAAGTGACATTCCTTCATGATGATGGTCAATTTAATGTTTTCACAACGCGCCCTGATACATTGATGGGCGTCACCTATGTTGCCGTTGCACCAGAACATCCTATTGCCGCAAAAGCAGCAGAAAACAACGCTGAACTTGCGGAGTTCATTAAAGAATGTCAAAAGACAGGCACCAGTGAAGCAGACTTTGCAACGCAAGAAGCTAAAGGAATGCCGACAGGACAATTTGCCACGCACCCATTAACGGGCGAAAAGGTTGAAATTTGGGTCGCAAACTATGTCTTAATGGCTTACGGCGATGGCGCAGTAATGGCTGTTCCGGCACATGATTCACGCGACTTTGGCTTTGCGAAAAAATACAATCTCCCAATGAAACTCGTGATTCAGCCAGCTGATGGAAATGAGTCATTAGATACTTGGAGAGAAGAGCTTGCCGAACACGGCACATTAGTGAACTCTGGAGAGTTTACAGGTTTAGACTTTGATGGCGCATTTGAAAAAATCGGTGCCGCACTCACTGCTAAAAACTTAGGTCAACCTAAAACGCAATATCGCCTTCGTGACTGGGGAATTTCTCGTCAACGTTATTGGGGTTGCCCAATTCCGATCATCAACTGCCCAAGCTGTGGTGAAGTGCCGGTGCCGGAGAAAGATCTACCAGTGGTTCTGCCAACAGATTGTATTCCTGATGGTTCTGGTAATCCGCTTAACAAATTGGATTCATTTAAGAAAGTGTCTTGTCCTGCTTGTGGCGGCGATGCGGAACGCGAAACTGACACAATGGATACGTTCGTCGAATCTTCTTGGTACTATGCCCGTTTTGCATGTAGCCAATACAAAGATGGCATGATCGACCCTAAAGCCGCAACTGCATGGCTTCCAGTAGATCAATATATCGGCGGTGTTGAGCATGCGATTCTTCACCTTCTCTATTCACGTTTCTTCCACAAATTGATGCGTAACGAAGGTTTATTAGGGGATGTTGAAAAAGTCGGTCCAGAGCCTTTCAAAGCACTTCTCACACAAGGAATGGTTGTCGCACCATCATTCTTCCGTCATAGCTCAAAAGGTTATGAATGGTTTAACGTGAAAGATGTCGAAGCTCGTGATATTGACGGCAAAAAAGAGTACTTCTTAAAAGCTGATGGTGAGCCAGTCACTTATTACGGCATCCAAAAAATGGGTAAATCAAAAAATAACGGTGTTGACCCTGAAGCAATTGTGAAATCATACGGCGCTGACGTATCTCGCCTCTTTATGATGTTCACTTCTCCACCAGAACAAACTCTTGAATGGTCTGATGCCGGCCTTGAAGGTGCGGATCGTTTCCTACGTCGAGTTTGGACATTTGCCTATGAGAATAATGCCTTATTAAAAGACAGTACACTCGATGCGAATAGTATTACAGAGAAAGCCGCAAAAGATGCACGCCGCGAGATTCATCAAGAGCTGAAAAAAGCCCTTTATGATTATGACCGTTTCCACTTCAACACAGTCATCTCTGCGAACATGATCATCTTAAATATCTTGAGTAAACTCAAAGATTCTAAAGATGAGTTAGCGGTGAAGCAAGAAGGCTTCTCAATCATGCTTCGTCTCTTAAGCCCAATCGTACCGCACATTGTGCATACCATTTGGTCTGATCTTTTCGGTGACGATATCTTGGATCATGCTCTGCCACAAGTCGTTGAAAGCGCATTAGTGGCTGATGAAGTAAAATATATGGTTCAGGTTAATGGTCGTCTTCGTGGTGAAATCGTTGTTCCTGCATCAGCATCTAAGGAAGAAATTGAGAAACTAGCGCTTGATAATGAGAATGCGAAGAAATTCATCGAAGGTGAAATTCGCCGTGTGATTGTTGTTCCTAATCGCTTAGTGAACATTGTTGCGAACTAATGAGTCTAAAAATTTTCAATTAGAAAGTTTCAACTCTAACATCAAAAATCCCGATCTTTTAAAAGATTGGGATTTTTTTAATGGATTGAATTAAATCTGATAAGACATTTTGTAATAGTGATATTTATAGTGAAGTCAATTTTCAATTGATCTGCATTAAAAATGCTTTTCAAAGATACCGCAATGCAAAGGTGAATGTTTGCAGACTTTTATCAATCTCATGCAACAGTTGAAATCCCTTTTCTTAAAGTCAAACAACTATAATTTGAAAGATTTTTCTACACAATAATTGATGGGATTAAATCCTAAAATCACCGATAATAATCCTACTTTTAATCATCTTTTAGGAAAATTCTATGCACCCTTTTACGCTTGAACTCAATGCCCGACTTCGCCCTCTCGACCGAGGAGATATTTATGAAGATCCTTTACACGAAATTTTAGAAGAACATGGCTTAGGTGAGACATCCGGCGGTGGTACTGGCATGGGCGATAATGGCGAAGTCGCTTACTGTGATGTAGAACTATCTCTCAAAGATAATACGCCTGAAACTTTAGCTGAAGTCATCAAAATCATTGAAACAATCGGTATTCCTAAAGGTTCATTTCTACGAGGAGAAGACTATAAAGAACCTGTGGGGCAATTAGAAGGTCTCGCGCTTTACGTCAATGGCACAGAACTTGCCGATGAGGTTTATGAAAATTGCGATATCAATCATGTTATCAGCACGATTTGTGAGCTTATTGAAGGAAAAGGTGATTTTTATAGTTATAACGAACATCTCAGTGATACGGCGCTCTACTTTTATGGTTCGTCATATCAAGAGATGGTAGAAATCATTACCCCATTTTTGCAAGAATATCCCCTTTGTGAAAAGTCTCGATTACTCCAAATCGCATAATGCATCTATCACGCGATAAACTAATACTATCGTCATTTCGGTTTAAGTATATTGATTGTCATCGCCAATAGTAAGTTCGTAGAAGTATGTCAGGGGATTCTCTCTAATACTCTCTTAACTTTAAAAAGCAGTTTTGATCCAAAGTAATTAAGAGCAAATTCATAATCATTGGCACCAAATATCTATTCCAATAAAAAAACCCCAGTCATATCATCATGACTGGGGTTTACTAATCTCGACACTGCAACATCAATCGCGACAAATACCCTAATAGTGATCATTTCTGTTAAAAAGATCTACCACGCCCGATGCGATATCATGAAATCGATCTTCGATAGATCAATCCCTTATTTCGCAATAGCATCATTCTCACTCTCTGCTTCATGCGGAAACGACCAGATCCACATCGTCGTACTAATCGCAATCGCCACCATAATGAGCTTTAACCACCAACGATCATTCGACATTGTAAAAACAGTCGTCATAATCGCCCCATTCATCATAATCGTTGAGAGCCATTTCATCTTAATAGGAATCACGCGGCTTGTTTCCCAATTATGAACCATCGGTCCAAAGTGCTTATTTTCTAACAACCACGTATGAAATTTCTCTGAACTTCTTGCCCAACAAAATGCCGTCAATAAAATAAATGGTGTTGTCGGTAATAATGGCAAAAAGATACCTAATATCCCTAAAAATAGAAATATTGCACCTAAAATCATCAGACAAATGGAACGAACTTTTTTCATTATTTATGCTGCTTGCTCTTCGGGTTCGGGTAATTCAAAAATCGTGCGTAATAACTTTTTATAGCAAGTAAATGCTTCATTCGCACCTTTTACCGCTGACTTTCTGGCTTCAATATCAAAATCAATCGCATTTAATTGCGCTGAAAAATTACGCCAATGTTTACCACGACCATCTGAGTGTGCCGCTAAATGGCGCGCTCCACGCTCATTGTCGAGATCAATTTTATTCACTTCTTTATAGAGAAATGCTGCACCTAAATTTGATCCTTCGGCACAATACAACCAGCCAATCGCTTCTTCTGATTTTGGCTCAGGTAAATTCTCCATCGGAAATTGATGAACCCCTAAATCCGCCATATCTGATAACACAGCGGAGTGTCTTGCTGTTGATGCTAACCCTGGAATTGCATGATTAAGATCATCACGCAAATAGATGCTATCAACAATCTTATGGAAAATTTCCTGCAACTGTAAGAATTTCCCATAGTTCTCTTCATTCGCAAAAGGGTTTACCGACATTACTAAATTATCGACCGTATCGTGCGTTCCTGTTGTTTCTGATTTTAACTGGTGGGTTAATAAGCTTAAATCATATTCTCTTTGTTGCATGGTTTTGTCCTTTGTTTGGCAAACTGACCAATGTTATCTATTTTTTTAAAATTGTATTGCAGAGCAGAAATTAATGCAAATGAAAATCGAAATCATTTGCATGTTTATTGCTATTAGATACTTATTATTGTTTACGTAAAGCGATCATCTGCTGAAAATGACGATCTTCTCTTGATTCTAAGGTCTGCCATAAACCATAGATATCCCCTAAAATCGTCATCAATAGTGGTATTAACAACTCAAATTTTTCCCAATTAAAATTGATAGGAAACACTTAAGCGAATATCTCTTCCCGGCGCTTCCACTCTTTCACCTAAATAAGGGGCATATTGCTTGTTAAATAAGTTATCAATCATCAGATTAATCTTCGGTCCATGCTGCCCTTGCGGCGCATATGTCATAAATAGACTATGGACACTATATCCTGGCGTTAATGGATAACTTAATGCGCCGGCTTTAGGGTCTATCACACTCGGGGTACGATCCTGTTTACGAACAAAAGCACTCTCCCAGCCCATACTAAAATTATGGCTTGGGACATTAAAACCGATCGTTGCACGTAGTTCTCTCGGTGGAATATCGCGCATCCATGTATCCTTCTCTGACCAAATATTTCGCGGAGAACCGATACGCTTTCCTTTCATCATCGTTGCAGACAAGCTTCCAAAAATATATTCACTATCATATTTTGCGGATAATTCTAAACCTTGGATCGTATAACCGGGACCATTGTGATATGAGCTCATAGGCTTCCCACAACTCTTATTATTCCCCGTAACATGATGCTCCTCACAATAGATCGCACCGATCTTACGAATGACTTCATCTTTTACCTTATTATTAAAATAAGTTGCGCTAAGTGCCAAACGATCATCATTCATAAAAACATTCTGAAGATTCATTAAACCGCCGAAGCGAAAAGCTCGTAGTTTTTCTTTTCCTAAATCTCGACTAGTTGCATTAGGACCACGAGTTCCTTGTGCTTGCACAATATATTGATCATGTAACGCTGGAGATTGCCAACTATGAGTGTAATCTGCAAAAAGTGCTATCGATTCTTTTGGCTGCCAATAAAGTGCTAAACGAGGTGATAAACCGCTGTAGCTGACGGGTCTATAATCATGTCCATCCACGGGATCTTTAGAAGCATAGCCGCCAATATTACCAAAACTTTGATTTCTAACATGATCATAACGAAGCGATGGGCTAATCGTAAAATCGCCAATCTTAATATCATCATTAATATACAAGCTGGTAACGGTTTGGCGACCTGCTGGCAAAAATGGTGGCGTAAAATAACCGTAGTTAAATTCCTGTGAACCATACTTTCCGCTATCGTAAAACATTAAAGCATCTTGCTGCTTACGAAGATATTGTAAACCTACTGTAATACTATGATCTGCCCAGCGCGTTGATATCTCGCTAGTATTACGGATATGTAAAGATGTATTTTTATACGTCGTCCAATTCTCTTTCCCGAAAGTTGAAAGTAAGATAGAGGGCGCTTTCTCGCCCTCTTTTGGCGCAATCTTTTGATCATGTTGTTTTGTTTCAGAATATGCCGCATCCATTTTGAAATTAATCCATGGATTATCTTCCGGTAAATATTCGAACTTCGCACTATAGCTACGATCCTTTTGATCACGATAGAAAATTCGACGCTTCCAATCATATTCATTGTTAGGATCGGTCGTAATCGTATTTCCACCCATTGCCGCAAATGGCATCCAGCCTTTAAAACGCGTATTTGCATGACTTAATGTCAATTTACTCTCACTTGAAAAGTAGATATTACTCTTAATCAAATAGCTATTTTGATCTAAAGAAGACCCTCGATACTTCTGTTTATCTGCAAGTTCAACGTCCCGAGAGTCTGCACGAGAAAAATAGATCAAACCATCTACCATGCCCTTTTTGGATTGACCAAAGACAGCACTAGTATAGTTCTTTTGCTCATTATTCGTATGAAAGCCATATTTCAAATAAGCCCCTATATTTTGATCGGGCTTTAGAAAATCTTGGGCATCTTTCGTTTCTAGCTGAACATTACCACCAAATCCCCCATTACCCACGTCAGGATTAAAAGCACCTTTATTCACCGTCACTTGCTTGATTAAATCAGGATCAACATAAAGTGAACCTTGACGATACTTATCAAATGTTTTCAAAGCACCATCAACTGTAATAGGAACGTTACGGCTTTCACTCATTCCCCAAATATTAATATTCTGTCCACCCGGTCTTGGGCTTCCAGACATACTAACGCCCGGCATTCTATCTAAAACAGTCCCCATATTACTCGCTTGAATCACATCAAGCTGCTCTTGATTTAACGTATTCTTACCAATTTCACCTTGGCTCACACCTTCTGCTATTCCTACAAGGTTTGTTAACTGTCCAAGCACAGTAACACTCCCTAAATTCAAAGTCTCAGGCTCTTCTTGAACAATCCCTTTCATCGATTTTAAATCTGAAATAGTAGAGTCATCTGCATGTGCTAAAGATGTTGTGAATAATAACGCCACAGTAACAGCTAATGGGCGTAGCTGAAACTTACCAAGTTGTAACATGAATTTTCCTTTTAGATATTTTTTGATCTAAGATTTACGACAAAAAACGAGGAAGCAATCATAATACGAATCAATGTCATTTACAATAGTTGGTAATCACTTTCATTTGCTATGTGTTTTCAAATATTAATTTATGATAATTGAAATATAAAAAACTAATTTTAAAAAATAAAACTATTAAAATTAAATCAATAATGCAGCATTATTGATGTTCTAAAAACCTATTAGAAATAGCAATCAATACTATTCTTATCACTTCTGCATCATCCTTAAAATATGGAATACACAAAAAAAGACCACTTTATACAAAGTGGTCTCGTAAAATCCTGCTACTAATATTACTCTTGAAAATCTTAAAACTTCATATTAAACCCAACACGAATCGTTCTTCCCGGCGCAGGGAAATGCGAGCGAGTTAATGGATCCAGATAATATTGGTTCGTCAGATTTGTCGCCACAACTTCCATTGAAGTCGTTTCATCAAAATTATAATTTACCCAAGCATCCAGCGTTGTGACTTTTCCCCAGTGGATGGGGACGTTGGTTTGCCATGGCGCAATATCTCCAAAATTTTCTCTATCCGTATTCTTAGAGCCAGCATGATGCAGAACTCTTGTACCTACTTCAAGCTTTTCATTAAAGAATCGTCCACCTACCGTTAAATTCAAGGCATATTTCGGCGGTGTCATATTCCGCAGATAACTATTATAAAAACCATCTTTTACACAACTGTTAATACGCCCATAGTAAGGATCTTGAGATATTGCCGTCGATTCATCACAGACTTCATTTTTTAAGAAATAGGATGCACTAAAGTCCGCAAAAAACTTCCCGCTATCATAGCGGCTTTGAAGTTCTAATCCACTTACCTTCTGTTTATCAATATTTCGAAGGGAGAACGCTTGGTCACGATCGATCACATCTTTAATATCATTTCTGAAATAGGCAATTTTAAAATCTGCAAAATTAGCAGCTTCAAACCACTCCGTTAAATCATGAATATAACCAACCTCTATATTCGTACCTCTTTCTGGCTTCAATGCCGAACCACGATAAACAGGCGATGCCGAGAATCCTACCGTTGTTTCAAACATACTGGGCATGCGTTCCGTTTTAGCATAACGCGCATAGACTCTCGCATGATCTGAAAGCCATGCTGTTGCCGCAAGAACAGGCTGCCAACCACCACTATTACTCTGTTTTGGAACATGACCGTAAGGATCGCCGGTAGTTGCTCTGCTAATTTGTCGATATAACCCTGTTTCTTGAGTGGATTCACGTGGTTTAGCACCTTTACTATCCCACTCACCATTCATATAGGGATTATCTTCACGATGATACTTTCCATCATCTCGAACATACCAATCGGACTCTCCTCGATAGCACTTTGTGTAAAGTCCACCACAATTCTCTGCTTTAACCGCCAACCCTTTAGATGTCGCATTCTCTTCTATAAACTTACTCTCTGCAGCTTGATACTTCGCTAAAGCTTTTGCAGAGTATTCCTGAAACTCCGGAGTGCCAAATTTATAATTTGCAAATAGATATTCATTCTCTGCTTGATAAGTCTTTTCCGCATCGATCATCGCTTGCGTTTTCTCGATCTCATAATACAACTGAATACCCGGCGCTCCTTTATCAGAATAGGCAAGATTTTTAGCCTCACGCTGTCTATTTAGCTGCTTGTCATAAGAAGAAAACCCATTCTTACTGGCACCTAAGCTTAACTCCAACCAAGATGTTGGACGCCAATCAAAATTGAAATTCATATGCCATTCTTTACGCCAACCTTCTCTTGGAATGGTTCTAAAAGAGGATCGTTTTCTCTCTATCGGATCAATATACCAATCATCGCTGGAAGCTAACGTCTCATATTGATAACTTCCACCTAGAGTAAGATCCAACGTTTCAGTCAGTTCTGATTTATTGCTGACCGTTGCTCCCCACCGTTTATTTTTAGAATTTGTCGCAGATGTAGAGATCCATTCCATCTTTGACGGATCGGATGTCGAAGATACAAACTGGCGAGGATAACCGCCGCTACTGTGCGTATCAAGGATGGTTCTTGTTCCCCATAAGTTCGTTTCTAAATCGATGTAAGGATTATCAGGCTGCCATTTATGATTCAGATAAACTGCCGTTGTTTTTACTTCACTGAGTGGCCATTGCGGAAATTTACCAATAATCTGCTCCCGAACATACTCTTTCTGAGAGCTTTCAGGCGCCGTATTAATCATGTGATCCAGATCTGATAGATGATTCGCGACTCGAGATGGCATTATCTCGCCATATTTTCCCCAAGTATGACGGAAGCCTAGCTCAACAATATGATCATCATTCGGTTTCCAAGTTCCTTTCAATAAGACAGATTGCATCTCATTTGAAGTATTCGGTACTTCATCGCCGGGCTTATATATTTCCGCTAAATGCTTCGTGTAGTTATTCCAGAAATCGGCACGTTCCCCGGCATTCTCTCGATTATATTCCCCTCCGGAATAATAATCAGCACCATTTTTCCCAGAAAAATGATTGCCTTTTTTTCGATAAACATAAACTCCTAAAAGATCAAAATTTTCCCATTTTTTACCAGCAGCAACACGAAAAGCTTTATCATCACCAAAACTATTTTGGCCACCTGATCTAGGTTTTACCATCACTCCATTATCATAAAATGAAAATAGATAAGGGACATATCCTCCCAAAACATCCGGCAATGGTGCATTAAGGTTCGGCATTTTCGGCTTAACGGAGTTATTACTGCCTTCCACCTTCAGATCGATTCCCCAATCTTTATCATCCTGAACAATATCATTAATTCCTAACGTCTTAATGGCAACGGCACCACCCACAGAACTATTAATCCCACGTGTTAAACTCGGTCCTTTTTCAATAGTCACGCCCCCAATTAACATTGGATCGATATAGTTCCGATTATTCGCCCCTGCATATCCACGCCAAACAGTGATCGCTTGCTCTGTACCATCAATCGTCACCGGCACTCGCCCTTGCCCTTGAATTCCTCGAACGTTAGGATCTAGCGCCCCACTATTACGCGCATCCCCACTATTCACACCGACCATTCCTTTAAAGACGTCTGCCGGCGCTGCACCTTTAAAACGCTCTATTTCTGCTTTATCGCGGTAAACGGAAGAGATACTTCGGTCATACACTTCGTCATGCTTTTCTTGATTACCTTTCCCTTCAAGTTGTTGCCCCTTTACAAGAATACTCCCTAATCCTACGGTACTTGTAGCATTATGAGATATTTCAACGTCCTCTTCATTTTGCTCCATAGCTTCCTGAGCATATAAAACCTGATTTGCCAATAAGCAAGCAAGCGCTATTGCCAGCGGCTTCCATCGATACTGATTCCTAATCAACATCTTAAATTCCTTTCCCTATCATGAATGTTTTGTAATAAAAAATTTACTAATTCGAAACATTATCACAAGGTAAACTCATTTAATATTGATTCTCATTAACGTTAGCACTTATTTTAGAAATGGTATTTAATATCATTTAAATTTCAAAGATGTAAGAAAAATACGCAAAGCAAATCAAGGCACAATACTAGAACAAACTAGAATAAATATTCCCAAATAGACAAAAATCTTTAACAAAAAAGCCTTAATGCCGAAACATTAAGGCTTTCCAATATAAACGAACACTACGAAGTCTTGTTGATCTCTAGAATTTCATATTAAATCCAATACGAATCGTTCTTCCCGGCGCCGGAAAGTGCGAACGAGTCAATGGATCAAGATAATATTGATTCGTCAGATTTGTCGCCACAACTTCCATCGTTGTCATATCATCAAAGGCATAATTGACCCAAGCATCCAACGTTGTCGCTTTACTCCAGTGAACAGGCACATTTGTTTGCCATGGCGCAATATCTCCGAAGTTCTCTTTATCCGTATTTTTAGAACCGGCATGATGCAAAATTCGGGTTCCAATCTCTAATTTATCATCCATAAATCGCCCGCCAATCGTGAGATTGAGCGCATATTTTGGCGGTGTCATATTACGTAAATAACTATTATAGAAGCCATCTTTTACACAACTCTGAACTCGTCCATAGTAAGGATCCATTGAGATTGCCGTTGAATTATCACATACTTCATTTTTCAAAAAGTAAGATGCGCTAAAGTCTGCGAAGAATCGTCCATTATCATAACGACTTTGCAGCTCAATGCCCTCTATGACTTGCTTATCAATATTTCGTAAAGAGAAAAACTGGTCACGATCAATTACATCTTTAATACTATTTCTAAACCACGCAATTTTCAGATCTGCAAAACGATCCGCATCCAATAATTCACTCAAATCATGGATATAACCAATCTCGATATTCGTACCTTTCTCTGGCTTTAAGCCAGTTCCGAGATAAATCGGATTCGCAGAAAACCCAACCGTCGTTTCAAACATACTCGGCATTCTTTGAGTTTTAGCATAACGTGCATATATTCGTGAATGATCCGTTAACCACGCCGTTGCTGAAATCACAGGTTGCCACGTGCCGCTATTTCCTTGTTTCGGTACTTCCACAAATGGATCTCCATTAAATGATCGATTAGTATGCGTATACTGCGCATTTTCTTTAGGCTTTCCACCGATTGCTTCCATTTGACCGTTTTTAAATGGATTATCTTCTGCATAGAATTTTCCATCATCACGCACATACCATGTTGTATCCCCTGAAATTGTCTGCGTGGCAGGATCATAAAAAACTGGAACCTTCGCATCAATCCCTTTCTCTGAAAGTTCTCGATTATAGTTTTGCACAAATGACATATACTCTCGCATCGCTTTTGTTCTTTCAGCAGAATCTTCACTGTTACGACCTGCGGCAAATTTAGCATGCGCATCTAATAGATCTTGTGTAGGTGCAATTTCATAATTCATTAACAATCCCGGCGCACCTTTCCTTTACTCGCATAAGCTTGGTTTCTTGCTCGGCGCTGCTTATTGGGCTGCTCATCATAAGAGGAATATCCTTCTTTCTGCATACCGGCACTAATTTCTAGCCAAGATGTTGGTCGCCAATCAAAATTAAAACGCAAATTCCACTCTTTACGCCATCCTTCTCGGGGAATCGTACGGAATGAATATCCTGTCACTTCTTTCGGATCCATATACCAAATATCATTGGATTTTAATGTTTCATATTGATAGCTTCCACCAATGGTTAGATCAAGATTATCGCGCAACTCCATTCGATTACTAGAAGTAATTCCCCAACGACGATTATCAGAATTCGTTAAAGAGGTATTTCGCCATTTCCCGGCAAGTTCAGGATGTAAAAATGCACTATAAAACTCACGAGGATAACCGCCTGAAGTGTGCGTATCTAAAAGCGTTTTTGTTCCCCAAAGATTGGTCTCTAAATCAATATAAGGATTATCTGGATTCCATTTATGATTAAGGTAAACGGCCGTTGTCTTCACTTTACTTAATGGCCATTGAGGAAATTTACCAACGACTTGCTGGCGAACATACTCCTTCATGGGCTCATCGGGTGAGGTATTTAAGAGATAATCTAAATCCATAAGATGATTCGCCACTCGCGATGGCATAATCTCTCCATATTTTCCCCAAGTATGTCGAACCCCTAACTCAAGCATCTGATCTTCTGTCGGTCGCCATGTACCTTTGACTAAAATAGATTGCATCTCATTTGAAGTATTCGGCACTTCACTGCCGGGCTTGTAAACATCTGCTAAATGCTTCGTATAATTATCCCAGAAATCCTTACGCTCTGCGGGATCTTCCTTATTATATTCCCCGCCAGAATACGCGCCGGCACCATTTTTACCTGAGAAATGGTTACCCTTTTTACGATAAACATAAACCCCTAAAAGATCAAAATTCTCCCATTTTTTACCGACAGCAATACGAAATGCATTATCATCACCAAAGGCATTTTGTCCGCTTGTTCTTGGCGTTACAGCGGTTGCATTATCATAAAATGAAAACAGATAAGGGATATTGCCCGTTGAAGTTGGTAAGTTTGGTAGTGGCGCATTTATGTCTGGCATGTTCGGCTTTTTCGAGTTATTACTGCCCTCAACCTTCAGATCAATGCCCCAATCTTTTCCCTCTTTCACAATATCGTTGATACTTAATGTCGTAATCGCAACTGCACCACCTACAGAGCTTTTAATGCCGGGACTTAATGCCGGACCTTTCTCAACAGTCATTCCGCCAATTAACATTGGATCGATATAGTTGCGATTATTCGCGCCCGCATATCCTCTCCAAACGGTGATTGCTTGCTCAGTTCCATCAATCGTCACCGGCACTCGACCTTGTCCTTGAATGCCGCGAACGTTTGGATCAAGCGCGCCACTATTACGTGCATCACCACTATTAACGCCCACCATTCCTTTAAAAACATCGGCCGGCACAGCACCTTTAAAGCGTTCTACTTCCGTTTTATCTCGATACACGGATGAAATACTACGATCATAAACTTCATCATGTTTTATTTCATGGCTCTCATTTTCACCCTGTGCGACTACTGTGACTTTCCCTAATCCCACAATATTTACTGACTCTTGGGCTATTCCCTGATCTTCAAAATCATCATTCCCCATTTCTTGCGCAGATACTAATTGACCAACCAGCAAGCACGTTACGGCAAGTGCCAATGGTTTCCAGCGATATCGATCTTGTCCTGACATATAACTTCCCTTTTTTTTATATATTGTTCTTTTGAGTTCACTTAATTTCAAAAAAGAGACATTATCACACCTAAGACTCATTTGCTATAGATTCTCATTAACAATTAAAATTAATTTCCATAGAGGAAATAGATGCATTAAAATCTATAATTTGTCAAAAAAAATTAACTTACTAAAATATTGATATTAAAAAGATACCAATAAAAATAGCGACTCTATTCAAAGTCGCTATTTCGCCATACTCGTATGTATTACATTAATCAATGCTGATCATATTTTATGACAATTTAGAATTTACCCTCAAAACCGATTCTAAAAGTTCTTCCAGGTGCCGGCATATAAGAACGTGTTAATGGATCGATATAGTATTGATTAGTTAAGTTTTGTCCTGTGAAGTTAATAGAGAGGCTTTCATCAATCTTATATTTAAAAAAGGCATCTACTAAGAAAACACTATTCCAACGAATTGGCGCATTATTACCGACCATCTCACTATTTAATTGACCGCTCGCCACCATCTCTTCTTCTTGACCATTACGTGCTTTACTGTGGTAATTCATGGAAGTTCCCACTTCTAATTTATTATCAAAAAATTTTCCACCAATCGTAAAGTTCACACTATATTTAGGTACCATGCTGGTTCTCAAAAATCCATTAGGAAATCCGCCATCCACACATACAGGGAATGAACCTGAAGGATTCATCACCATCGACGCAGAATCATCGCACGTTTTATTCTTTAAATTATAGTTAATTCCAATATTTGCAAAATAACGCTGACTTTCATAGCGTGCTTGCAACTCAAGCCCTTTTGTCTTTTGCTTATCAATTTGTGTGATGTTAAATGACGGATCACGCTCAATCACATTTTTAAGGGTTGTATCATAATAACTTAACTTAATATCACTCGCCAAAGTATTGGGCAACCATGATAAATCATAAATATATCCCACCTCAAAAGTACGAGATTCTTCTGGTTTTAACTGCACAAAATCTCGAACATTGGTTGTAAATCCAATCGTATCTTCAAACATACTTGGGAAACGTTTTGATTCAGCATAACGAGCGTAAACTTTCGAGTAATCTGTCATATCCCAACCAATAGATAACACCGGAGACCAAGCATGTCCTGAGCGCTTTTTAACAGGTGCATACATTTGATCTCCGGCACTCGCTGTCTTATGGTTAATATTTTTGAATACGTAATTATCCACCTCTTTCCCCGTCCAAGGATCTATCCGCTTACCTTGAGGAACAGTACCATTTGCTAATGGATTATCCTCACGATGATACTTGCCATCTTCTCTCTGATAGAACTGATAAGTATCTGTAATAGCACCACCAAATGTCTTGGCATTCCAAAGCTTATGATATTCTTGGAACTTATCCTGATTACCTTCCTGTTGTCGCCATTCTACGAAACCGGGGCTGATGTAATCTACAGATCCGGCACTATTCATTGCGCCTGCAGCTCGCAATTCCGCTTCTGTTGATTGATAAAAATCATATTCATCTTGTGTAAATGGACGCGCAATATGCATATCCATATAATCAACGCCATCTCGTGCATATCGATAATCTTTGTTACTTCTTTTTTCCGCTAAAAGATCATCATGAGAATGATAAGAATCTCGTCTTACACCAGCATTAATCGTCACTGAAGGGATTGGTTGCCAATTAAAATTGAAAAATAGATTATATTCTTGTCGGCGCCCTTCTCGCGTTTTAGTATCTGACCGAAGCTTCTCTTTCTGAAAGTCGATACCGGCAGTGAATTTCAGATCATCCATCAATTGCATCGTATTACTGGCTGTGACACCCCAACGAGTATTCTTCGCATGCGCAAGACCTTGATTGACATAAGGATGGAATGATCCATCTCGCACGCATTTACTCTCATCTTTTTTGTTCACAATCATGCACCAGTTCCATTCGCCATCATAGGAATCTCGTCCAAAAATAGGATCTCCCGTGGTATAAGTATTACTATCCGTCGTAGTTTTCCAAAGATTAATATCGGTATCAATCCATCGATTATCTTCAGGATTCCATTGGTAACGAACACTATAGGCTTTTTGCTTAATATCACTTTCTGGCCACTGTAATAAACCCGCATCGCCGGCATTTTCTGAGCGAAGTAAACGAGAAGGCATCAACTCTCCATGCTTAATATTACTATGGCGTGCCATTAACAATAAACGATATTCACCTCATCCGCATAAACCAATTGCGTTGAACATAGACAAATAACCGCTATCGCTAAAGGATGCAAGCGGAGCTTCCCACTGTATGACATAAAGTTCCCTTTTTATTTTATTGAAATGTGACATATTAAATTCAAGCGATAACAGTAATACGAATTATTAACATTTACAAATAAAAATAAAAACCATTGCTGATTAATTTCTATGAAATAACTGAATAACTAGCTATCTCTTTAAAAATAATCGAGATATTTTTAGCCATAAAAAACAGCAAATAACAAAAAGCCCGACAAGTTTCCTTATCGGGCTGTGGTTTTCTAATTTTAAAGTTATTTATTCATTAACAGCAAAAATCTATAATTTTCCTTGGAAACCAATTCTAAAAGTTCTTCCTGGCGCTGACATAAATGAACGTGTTAAAGGATCAATATAGTATTGATTTGTTAGGTTATGTCCTGAAAAATTAATCGTTAAATCTTTATCAATCTTATAACTTAAATAGGCATCTACAAGAAATGCTGAATTCCAACGAATAGGGTTATTGTTCGTATTTCCTGTAATAATTAATCCATCTTTCATCATCTGTTCCTCTTGGCGATTTCTCGCTTTACTATGATAATTTAAGTTTGTACCAACCTCTAACCGATCACCAAAAAACTTCCCACCAATATTTAGATTAATACTGTATTTAGGAACCATATGTGTCCGTAAATAGCCGATTGGGAAACCTCCATCAACACATGATGGAAAATCCCCTAAGGGATTAAGCCCCATGGATGCTGACTCGTCACATGCCTTATTTTTAAGGTTATAGTTGATACCTAAACTACCATAATATTTTCCAGTAGAATAACGCGCTTGTACTTCAATTCCCTTGGTTCGTAACTCATCAATTTGAACGACATGCATATCTTTATCTCTTTCGATCACATCATTCATTTTATTGTCGTAATAACTAATTTTAAAATCACTTGCTTCCGTATTAGGAAGCCACGAGAGATCATAAACATAACCAATTTCAATGTTACGAGATTTTTCAGGTTTTATCGTGACCTGATCTCGCACTGTTGTGGTAAAACCAACCGTCGATTCAAACATACTCGGGAAGCGCTTCTCTTCAGCATAACGCGCATAGACTTTCGAGTAGTCCGTCATATCCCAGCCCACTGATAATATTGGGGACCAAGCATGCCCTGATTGTCTTTTGACAGGCGAAAATTTGTTACCTGTATATTCCGGAAAATGTGTCCCTAAACCATAATACTGATACTTTTCTTCTAACTCACCCGTTACTGGATTAACAACCTTTTCTTTTGACATCATGCCATTTAAATAGGGATTATCCTCACGATAATATCGCCCATCTTCTCTCTGAGAGTAAATAAAATCCTCTTTTAAACGCCCTTTCTGATTTGCAAAAGGATTATTGACGGAGTTTTTCAATTCTGCATACTGATCCCAACCATCTGGATTATCAGCAATCCATTGGATTCGCTCTTCATTAGAGAAGCTATTTAACATATCGTCTGTTTTACGATAATAATCATATTCATCTTGTCCCATTGTACGGTAAGTTTGCATCGTATGTGCTGATGGTCCTAATCGTTGATAATTATGATCTTGTCTGTGTCGACCTTCAGCCAATTTATCATCAAATGACGAATAAGAATTACGCTTCACACCAGCATTAATCGTTACACTCGGAATAGGTTGCCATTCAAAATTAAACATCAAATTCGTGCTTCGACGTCGACCTTCCCTTGTATTTGTTTCAGAACGAAGCTTCTCTCTTTGATAATCGATACCGGCAGTAAACTTGAGATTATCCATAATCTCCATCGTATTACTGGCTGTTACGCCCCAACGATTATCTCTCGCATGTGCTAATGCATTATTTTTATAAGGATGAAATTCATTATCTCGATCACAAACTTCTGTATTTCCTAAATTCACATTACGGCAGAAATTCCAATTCCAATCCTGAGTTGCTAAATCAAAAACAAACCCATCTCCCGTATAAGTATTACTATTTGTCGTGGTTTTCCAAACCTGAATTTTAGCATCTATCCAAGGATTATCTTCCGGTTTCCAGCGATATTCGGCATTATAAGCTCTTTGGTTAATTTTAGAAGTTGGCCATTGCTGGATTGCCCCATCTTCATAACGAATGATTCTTGAAGGCATAATTTCACCATGTTCAATGAGACTATGACGTGCTGAAAGCAATAATCGCTGATCATCTGAGATGTACCAAGTATTTTTGAGGAGAAAAGATCGGTTCGTACTTGATGTATTCAAAATTTCAGCACCTGGCTTGAAGGTATCTGCCACATTCGCCATAAAAATATGATCTGCCGCATTCTCTGTATAGTAGCCAGAAGCCCCGTTTTTACCAGAGAAATAATTACCTTGCTTTCTGTAGCTTACAGCCGCCATCAAATCAAAAATTTCTCCGCGATAACCTGCTGCAATTCTAGCTGCCCCATCTCTCATATTAAAAAAATCAGCTGAACCACTTCGAGATTTTGGTTCTCTAATAATATTAGGATGCGTCCAAAATTGCTGCGTCTGTTGAGTGATATCATCACGGTAATCTTTCCCAATTGGAGATAGATCCGGCAACCGTGGCCTTGTTGTATTGGTACTTGTCTCGATTTGATAATCCACACCAAACCTTTGATCAAGCGCTACAACATCATCGATACTTATCGTCTTCATCGCAACCCCACCACCTACAGAGGTTTTCACATCAGTTGATAAGGTGCCACCCTTCTCTATCGTAATACTGCTAATCAAACTGGGATCTAAATAGTTACGATTACTCGCCCCAAGATAACCACGATAAACCGTAATTCCCTGCTCCGTACCATCAATCGTCACTGGCACTCGGCCTTGTCCTTGAATCCCGCGAATATTAACATCAATAGAACCGCTATTACGGGAATCCCCACTAAAAACCCCAGTCATTCCTTTTAAGATATCTGCCGGCGATTTTCCCTTAAAGCGCTCGATCTCCTCTTTTCCCCGATACACTGATGACATATCTCGACTATAAACATCATCGTAACCCTGCGCATCTCCATTTTCTCCTTCCGGTTGTGCTTTTACTAAAATCCTTCCAAGTTCAATTGCTTCTTTCGCATCTACCTGTACTTCATCTGCGTAACCAATCTGTGTAACAGATAGACACACCGCAATCGCTAATGGATGCAAGCGGAGCTTCCCACTATATGACATAAAATTCCCTTTTCAGTTTTACCAAATTGTAATATTTATAAACAGAACGCTAACAATAATACGAATTATTTTCATTTACAAATATCAATTACTGTTATATAAACTGAGAAGATCATTAAAACAACTGAATAAAATGGCAGGGTATTAAAATTTAAAGGAGTATTTATTCTATTTTTAAAACATCAAGATACAAAAAAGCCCGATAAATTTCTTTATCGAGCTTATTCTATTTTACAGTTTTAAGAACCCCTATTTCAGACGGTCCTGAAATAACAACTCATTAAAGTGCTGCTAAAATCTCATTAAATGTTGTACTTGGACGCATTGCTTTTTGCGCTTTCTCATCAATTGGACGATAGTAACCACCAATCTCTTGCGCTTTTCCTTGTGCATTAATGAGCTCTTCGTTAATCTTCGCTTCATTTGCAGATAATGCTTTCGCGATCTTTTCAAACGTCGCTTTCATTGCGGCATCTTGATCTTGGTTGGCAAGTGCTTCTGCCCAATAAAGTGAGAGATAAAAATGTGAGCCGCGGTTATCAATCTGCCCAATTTTTCTTGCTGGCGAACGATCTTCTTTTAAGAATTTCGTATTTGCAAGATCTAGCATTTCCCCTAAAAGAAGAGCTTTTTCATTATTTTGCGTGCGACCGAGATGTTTTAGAGATTCTGCCAATGCTAAAAACTCTCCTAATGAATCCCAACGCAAATAGCCTTCGGCAACAAATTGCTCAACATGCTTAGGCGCAGAACCGCCCGCCCCTGTTTCAAACAGACCGCCACCTTTCATTAACGGAACAATCGAAAGCATTTTTGCAGAAGTTCCAAGCTCTAAAATAGGGAAAAGATCTGTAAGGTAATCACGTAATACGTTTCCAGTCACAGAAATCGTATCTTTCCCTTCACGAATACGCTTCAATGTTGCTTTTGCTGCTGAGATTGGATCCATAATTTGAATATCTAAACCTTCCGTATCGTGATCTTTTAAGTAGATATCCACCTTCTTAATCATTTCACGGTCGTGTGCACGATTCTCATCTAACCAGAAAATTGCCGGCGTATTTGATAAACGTGAACGTGTCACTGCAAGTTTCACCCAATCTTGAATCGGTGCATCTTTTGCCTGACACATTCTGAAGATATCACCCGTTTCAACAGACTGGCTCATAAGGACTTTGCCATCTTTCGCAATCACTTCAATCACACCATTTCCCGGCGCTTGGAAAGTTTTATCATGCGAACCATATTCTTCTGCTTTTTGTGCCATTAAACCAACATTTGGAACCGTTCCCATTGTTTTTGGATCTAATGCGCCATTTTCGATACAATCCTCAATCGTTGCCGCAAATACGCCGGAATAACAACGATCTGGAATAATTGCCACTGTATCTTCTGTTTTATTATCCTTATTCCACATCTTACCGCCTGCACGAATCATTGCCGGCATTGAGGCATCCACAATCACGTCAGAAGGAACATGAAGATTGGTAATGCCTCTATCTGAATCAACCATTGCTAAACGTGGGCCATTGGCAATTGCTTCATCAATTGCCGCTATCACTTCAGCTTCTTTTCCATGACCTTTCACTTTTGCATAGATATCACCTAAACCGTTACGAGTATCAATACCGAGTTCTTTGAAAAGATCCGCATATTTTGTAAACAGTTCAGCAAAATAGACTTCGACAATCGCACCAAACATGATCGGATCTGATACTTTCATCATCGTTGCTTTAAGATGCGCTGATAGAAGAACATCTTTCGCTTTAGCTTCGGCAATCGCTTCTGCGACAAAAGCTTTTAGCTTGGCAATGCTCATTACTGAGCTATCAATGATTTCCCCTTTTAACAGTGGCGCAAAACCTTTGAGCTCCTGCTCCTTGTCATTGCCTTTAAACACAATCTTATATTCTGTGGCTTCAGGAATCGTCACAGATTGCTCTGAACCATAGAAATCGCCCTCTTTCATGGTGGCAACGGCTGTTTTAGAATCTTTTTTCCACTCGCCCATTGAGTGAGGATTATTACGTGCAAACTCTTTGATTGCCATTGGCGCACGGCGATCTGAATTTCCTTCACGAAGGACGGGATTTACGGCAGAACCTAAAACGCGAGAGTAGCGCTTTTTAATATCTGCTTCTTTCTCATCTTTTGGCTCTTCTGGGAAATCCGGAATTGCAAAACCTGCTGCTTGAAGCTCCGCAATCGCACGTTTTAACTGTGGGATCGATGCCGAGATATTAGGTAATTTAATAATATTCGTTGCCGGATCTTGTGTTAATTTCCCAAGTTCTGCTAACGCATCTTCTACACGCTGGGATTCTTCTAGTAAATCTGGGAACAACGATAAAATACGTCCTGTTAATGAGATATCTTTCACTTCAATATCAATCTCTGCAGGTTTCGTAAACGCTTCAACAATTGGTAAAAATGAGTATGTTGCAAGCGCTGGCGCTTCATCTGTTTTGGTATAGAAAATCTTAGAATTTGCCATAAAGCTTATCCTTTCCTTATTATTAATGTCATTAAATGTAATATAAAAATGTCTCTAAAAACTAAACTTAAAAATCTTTTTTGATAGCGCATGCTTTTGGTTTTATCTGGGTCATCAAGGCAGTTACGCCATACATTGAGAACCCTTTTTTTAAGCATATTATTATCAATAACCTTTAGCAGTATATAAGAGATACTCAACGAGAAGCAAATCAGCAATAAGCGTCATAAAGAAATCGCCAATAACAAGGATTTAGCAGGATTTGAGATTATCAATAAGATAGCTTTTATCTGAATAAGCTACCCAATAAAACGCGAAAAACCCTAACGGAACGCTACCAATGATCATTTAATTTTGAGAAATCAATGGGCTACATTGAAATCTATCATGCATGAATTAACGGCGAAATTTCCTTGATCACAATATCAATCGCCCCTTGATTTTCAGCCATCGTTCGCTCTGCAGCTTGACCTAAAGCGATTCGCTGATCTTCATCGATTACCAAGGATTTAATCATGATACTTAATTGATCGCTCTCAACTTGTAAAATTGCGCTGTTATCAAGAAACTGCTGCATAATCTCACGATTCTCTGCCATATGCGGACCAACAATAATCGGTTTTGAGAAATATGCCGGCTCTAAGATATTATGCCCACCAATCGGTACGAAACTGCCGCCAACCGTTGCAATATCGGCAAAAGCATAAAATAGTAATAACTCACCAAGTGTATCCACTAACCAAATATCTGCTTCAGGATTTAAATCACTTAATTCTCCTTCGCTACGTATAGAGAGTGAAAAATCATGCGCATCAATATACTCATCAAGCAGCAGTTTCACTTCTTGAAAGCGCTCAGGATGGCGTGGTGCTAAGATTAACCGCAGCTGTGGAAGTCGTCTTTTAGCACGAATAAACGCTTCCATAATGATCTCTTCTTCCTCTTCATGCGTACTAGCCGCAATCCAATAGATAGCATCTTCTTGACGATCTTGATTTAAAATCGCTAAACGTTGAAAAACGATCTCTGGAACGGTTAAATCATATTTAATATTGCCCATTCTCTTCGCAGATTTTACGCCTAACACTTCAAAGCGGAGTACATCCTCATCTGTTTGCGCTAATACAGACACATCACTTAATAACAGATGAATACTCTTTTGAATCTTTTGATAACGGCGATAAGAACGATCTGATAGACAAGCACTAATAATATAGAGTGGAATATGCTGTTTTTTTGCCTGAAGAATAAAATTGGGCCAGATCTCAGTCTCCATAATCAGGATTACTTTCGGGGCAACTTTCTTCAAGAAAAGCGCCATCGAAGGACCAAAATCTAAAGGCAAATAAGTATGAATAAGCTGCCCGCTTTCGAGCGCATCTTTAAAGGAGCGTTGAATCTGATCACTTCCCGTTAAGGTGGTTGCGGTGAACAGAATTTTCTGGGTGGGATTTTCAACTAATAGGCGTTTCACTAACGGCGTGACAGCACGAACTTCACCTAAAGATACTGCATGAATCAGGATCTCTGCTGATGCAATTTTCTGAAACCCAAAACGCTGAGAAAAATGGCGAATACCAAGCGGTGATCGCCAATCTCGAAAAAAGCGCATCGCAATAATTCCCGGCAGTAAAACCCACCATAAAACTCGATAGAGTGTCAGAATTGTCATATGCGTTACTCTTTCTTTTGAAATCTATTCGTAAATAAGCTGAAAATAAAAAAGGAATTCACCAAGTGAATCCCTTCAGTATAGACCTTATTCACTATGAGGAACAGATCAAATGTTTCTTAAAAAGTGCAGATATTTTATACGCTCTATTACTCTTCAGTAATATCAATATCTTCTACAGCTACGGCATTAGGCGTATTTGGTAATCCAAATTCCGCTAAACGCGCATCATATGGGAAATTATGACGTAATACTAAAACACTCTTTTGCGCTAACTCTGGTAAATTGAGGGCTTGATACGCTTTAGCTTGAATATAAAGGGCATTTGAAACAGATGTGGTCGCATCATAATTATCCAACACAAATTGTGCACGATTAATCGCACCAATATAAGCATGTCGCTCCATGTAGAATTCAGCCTTGTGAATTTCTGCTTCTGCTAATAAATTACGTAGATAAACAATACGTTTTGCAGAATCTTCCGCATATTCCCCATCAGGATAACGATTCACAACCGTCATAAATGATTCTAGAGAATCACGCATTTGGTTTTGGTCAACTTTTGAACGATCTGGCGGTAATAATTTATCTAAAATAGAACGGGCTCTATCAAAGTTGATTAAACCTTGCATATAAAAGAGATAATCAATGCTCTCATGATTTGGATAGAGTCTAATGAACTCTTGGATCTCTGTCAGCGCTTTCCCATGCTGGCGATCATGATAATGAGCATAGATCTTATTAAGCTTTGCTTGCTCTGCTAAACTTGTGTGCGGAAATCTTGCTTCAATAGCTTCATAATGTTGGACCGCAACTTCATAGCTTGCACCGTCGAGATTCTTATCACCCTCGGCAAGTAGATCCTGACCCGTCATCGCAAAGTACTTATCTTCTTTCTTCGCTTGAGATGATCCACATGCAGTAATAATTCCCGCTGAGATCAGCACCATAAAAAATTTTAGTGTTTTCGCTTTCATTTTATTACTATAGAGTCCAACAAATTGAATTAATTCTTCGAGATTATACAGATAAATTATGAAACATTCAGA
>DXHP01000168.1 GCA_019113305.1 Candidatus Ignatzschineria merdigallinarum
TGTTTTTTAAAAGCAGACGCATCGGGGGGAAGAATATTTGCATGCGGGTGCTCACAGCCGTTTGTTTTAACACCTAAATGATTAGCATTGAGGCATTTCATCAAATCACAGACATTAAAAAGCCCATCGAAAGATGGGCTGAGCTAATGATCCATAATGAATCCTTCAATTTGGGTCATATAAAAGTCATTTTAAATTGTGATTTTAAAAATCCTTTTATTTGACAGGGAAGATAGAGAATAGTTACGAGAATTGAACGAAGTTCTTCATCTCTTCGAACCAGTTGAATCCACCATTTTTGTACCAAACTTGTTCGGTTTTTTCATCGATTCTAACAACGGTATCCCACTTTTGATTTCTCATGAGTGATCCACCAATATTTACGACATGACCATTTCTATCAATAGGTTGTTTCTTAATCATCATAAATTTCTCCTAGTTTTTTCTTGTTATTACCATAGGAATTTGGCTTTGCCTGATTAAGGAGCTAGCCAATAAAAAGTCTAGACAAACTGCTTATCGCGTATCGCACTTCATTTTTAATTTCAATGAGCGAGAGCAACATCAATATTGCCTAGATCTCAAATAACTTAACTCTTTTTACGAGATTTGTATATTCTTTTTTTCCTAAAGTTGATTATTTTTAATAGATATTGATATAAATCTACATTAATAAAAGATAATAAGATTATGATTTGCTATTTCAGCCTTCATTTTTAATAGTAAAATCGCAAGATCATCTGATTACCAATCATTCCCGACATTATAATTTGCAACTATGACAGAAATATAACAACGGCTTTCCATGAGTAATGGAACATTACAGATAAATTTATCTGTAAAAAATTAAATCGTAGATTAAATCATTATCAAATAATATTTCAAAGCCTACATCTCATATTATCGGTTTTAAGTTTTGGAGACGCTCAACTTAGGCAGTGAATTTTCAATATCGCTTTGTAAACGATTTCGACATAATACAATTGAATTGTTATTTAGTCAATAGGTTGGGGATATTATCAATCTTCATGAATTTGATTAGTGGTTAATTTTAGATAAAGATTCTGCAGAGATCAGAAAAAATACGGTACTTTATGAAGTGCTCTGAGAGTTTTATATGTAAAGTTATTGTCCATGATATTGAGCTTGTGAGAAATCGCGTTATCCTGAGCACATTAATTTTTACAATGTCTATATCTTGTTCTCAGTAGACATAATGCTGCAATAAACGTTATTAAAATAGTTAAAATGAAATCAAATTTTTCGCATGAATCCCTAACATCTAGCCGAGCAACTTTTATTGGGCTTATTGCCATTGTGCTTTGGAGTTCCTTGGTTGCGCTGATCAAAAGTGTTAGTGAAAGCTTTGGTCCAATTGGTGGTGCAGCGATGATTTATAGCTTAGCAACTCTATTTTTAATGATGACGATTGGTTTCCCGAAACTTAAAACTTTTCCTAAACGGTATCTTTGTTGGGGAACGATTCTGTTTGTGGCTTATGAGATCTGTTTATCACTAGCAATTGGCTATGCGAAAGATGGTCGGCAAGCGATAGAAGTTGGGATGATTAATTATCTTTGGCCAACTTTAACAATCATTGCTTCGATTCTTTTTAATAAGCAACGTGCATCTTGGTGGGTTATTCCGGGATTTATTCTCTCCATTTTAGGAGTTTTCTGGGTTTTAGGTAATGGCAAAGCCTTTGATCTGCAATTGATGCTCAGTAATATGCAAGATAATCCGCTTAGCTATAGTTTGTCGTTTATCGGCGCTCTGATTTGGTCGGCATATTGCGTAATTACCGTAAAAATGGCGGAAGGGAAGAATGGAATCACTTTTTTCTTTCTCTTAGTTGCACTCACGCTTTGGATACAATATTTCTGGATTGGTAATCAAGATTTTCATTTCAATTTGCAATCCTCGATCTATTTGATCTTCGCAGCATCCGCGATGGGTTTTGGTTATGCCGCTTGGAATATTGGCATGTTGCATGGCAATGTGATTATTTTAGCCACAGCTTCTTATTTTATTCCGATTTTTTCAGCGGTGATTGCCGCCATCATGTTAGATACGGCTTTATCTTTTGGTTTTTGGCAAGGCGTGATGATGGTTTGTGCCGGCTCGATACTTTGTTATTTATCGACAAAGAAGCTCTAGAGGTTTTAGTAAGGTAATCCCAAAGTAAAAGTTTGGGGCAAGTTTATAGGTTGATTCGTTTTGGTAGTGCTTGCTCTAAAAATTCGACACAAGCTTTAAGTTTTGAAGAATTACTTAATCTTGTTGGGTAAATTGCCCAGATATCAGCATTCTGATGATATTCTGGGAGAATTCTGACGAGCGTTCCTTGCTCCAGTTCTGTTTGGATATCCCAAATTGAGCGAAGCATAATTCCTTGTCCGGCGAGTGCCCAATGATGGACGAGTTCGCCATTATTGGAGGAGAGATTGCCGGAAACCTTAATCTGTTGTTCGCCATAACGGGAATGGAGTTTCCATAAAGAGTAAGCAGAATCCCGTTCTTGAATAATTAAACAGGAGTGATGAAGCAGATCTTGTAGCACTTTTGGGGTGCCATGCTTTTCTAAGTATGTTGGGGATGCGCATAAAATTCGACTATTGCTTGCGAGCTTTTTGGCAATCAGGTTCGGTGCGATTTGATTTCCGATATGAATATCGAGATCCACATGTTGTGCCACGAGATCTTGCATTTTATCAATCGTATCAAAGCGAATGGTGATTTTAGGATGAAGTTTCACAAAATCAGATAATAATGGGGCAACATGTTGCCGACCAAATCCTAAACTACTCGTAATGGTTAAGTGACCTTGGGGATCTTCAATATCATCGGCGAGATCTTCGGACATTTTACGAATATCGAGCAGGACTTCTTGTGCCCAAACATGTACTTTCTCGCCCTGATTGGTTAACTCGATGGTACGAGAAGTTCGGTGAAGGAGTTTGCAATCTAAAGTCTCTTCTAAAATTTGAATGCGTTTAGAGATATAGGAGCGAGAGAATCCTAGCTCATCGGCAGCTTTGATAAAGCTCTTATTTTTAACAACGATGAGAAAAACGAAAAGATCATTAGTTTGAGGTAAATCATTCATGGTTTTATCAATAGGTTTGTGGTGATTTTAAAATTGAGAAGTCTTAGCGTTTGTATGATTAATACTTTGGGAACAGTTTATTCATGTTGGCATATGATGAAAAATGTTGAATTGAGTAGAAAAAATTGTTGAATCTTTGAATCATATCTTGATTGTCAATGATTTGAAAAGCCTTTTGTTGCTTAATCGTGTTTTTAAAGTTTCTTTTTCGTGACTGATTTTCAGAGAAATTTCTGTCATGATGCCGTCATAAATTTAATGAAGATTGAAGCAATCAATTTAGGTGGCAGTATGAAAACATTTAAGATCGCAGTTTTAGCAGGGGATGGCATTGGTAAAGAAGTCATGCCGGAAGGCTTGCGTGTACTTGAAGCAGCTGCTGACAAGTTTCAGTTAAATTTGGAGTTTACAACCTTTGATTGGGCAAATTGTGAATATTATGCCGAGCATGGTTCGATGATGCCGGAGAATTGGTTTGAGCTGCTTGAGTCATTTGATGCGATCTATTATGGCGCTGTAGGTTGGCCGGCAACAGTTCCAGATCACATATCTCTTTGGGGGTCGCTATTACAATTTCGCCGGAAGTTTGATCAATATGTGAATTTACGACCGGTACGTTTACTGCCGGGCGTCACATCTCCGCTTGCGAATAAAAAGCCGGGAGATATCGATTTTTACGTAGTTCGTGAGAATACAGAAGGGGAATATTCTGCCATTGGTGGAAAAGTATTTGAGGGGACGGAGCATGAATTTGTGCTACAAGAATCTGTATTTAGTAAGCGGGGAATCGATCGAATTTTGCATTACGCTTTTGAGCTTGCGAAGAAAAGCCCACGTAAAAAATTAACAAGTGCAACAAAATCTAATGGATTAGCAATCAGCATGCCATATTGGGACGAACGTGTTGAAGAAGTTGCAACGCAATATCCAGAGATCACATGGGATAAGCAGCATATCGATATTTTATCGGCGCGTTTTGTGATGAATCCGGAACAATTTGATGTAGTGGTTGCTTCCAATCTGTTTGGCGACATTTTATCTGATTTAGGACCGGCATGTACCGGTACGATGGGCTTAGCACCATCGGCGAATATTAATCCTGAACGAACATTTCCATCACTATTTGAGCCTGTTCATGGATCTGCGCCAGATATTTATGGGCAGAATATTGCGAATCCAATTGCCATGATTTGGTCAGGCGCGATGATGCTTAATTTCTTCGGAGATTTGGATGGTTTCGAACATTATAGAGCGGCGCATGATGCAATTTTAGGCGCGATTGAAAAGGTATTAGTGCAAGGTCCACACACAAGAGATTTAGGAGGAACTGGGTCAACCCAGGAAGTTGGAGCAGCGATTATGTCGCTGATATAAGAAGTAGCATCAATTACAATAATAAATCGAAGCGTTATTAGAATAATTAGAAGAATTCAATCAACAAACGCTCAGTAAGATAAAAGTATGCATGCTAGGGACAAGGTAAAGGCTTAGATATCCGTTCGATATTTAAGCCTTTATTTTATCTTCACAATCGTTAATGGGTTTCTTCAATAAGCCCTAAAATCTCGCCAGCCTTTAACGCAATCCAGAGTTCGACGATATCTTCCATAGAGTCGGTTCTTCTGCCGGTAATTTCTTGAATTTTTTGTATGCGATAGACTAATGTTTGCTTATGGATATGTAATTGTTTAGCACTTTTTTCCCAAGCTCGATCATTATCTAGAAAAACTTTTAACGTTGTCAGATAGCGCGTATTACGCGCTTGATCTTGTTGATAAAGTGCCCCTAAATTGAGCTCGAAAAGCTGTTTTGCATCTTCCAAACTTTTAGGAACACCATATTTAGCGTAGTTATCTTCAGCATAATATTGGATCGGATAGCTTTTAGAACTCTTCTTGTATGCCAGTTTTGCTTCCTTAATCGCATCATTTAATCGAGAGAGATTTTCTAAAGGATTACTGATGCCGATCGCTTCACTATGTTGGCTGATGAGATCGATATTCGCTTGATCTGTAAGCATCATAATGGCATCTTTTTGTGATTGTAAAATGCCGTAGATCGCATGATTAAAGAAGAGCGTTTCATAGTGAAGTTCTGGATTACGTTTGAAGATGATAATCAAGCTTGTTGCTGGTTTAATCCTAAAGTTAGGTAAGCGTTTTTCCACATAAGATTCATTGACACGCTCATGTAAAATATCATCAAATAACTCATTACTTAGTTTCATCAACTGCGCAAAATTTTCTTTACGACCTTCGATATAGAAGCTAAAGAGCAGAATGAGATTTTGGAGCAAGTCATTGTTGATGGTTTGATCGATAATGACTAATGCGTAGTTTTTTGCTTTTAACGGCACAATCGAGCAGGTAATATTATTTTGCTCTATACGCTCGGTTTTAGAGGTTGAAAAGATGTGTTTTCCCAATTGATCTTGCCAATCGAGAGGATATGGCGCATCAGGAAAAGGCGGCACTGTTGGGCGAGTAATATCGATGAGATAGAGCTCAATGCTAAGAAGTGTGCGGACACGATTCACAAGATCATTAATATTATGCTCTTTGATGAGCGATCTTGTATGTTCGTATAACACTTTTATCAGCTGATGATTAATCGCCTCTTTTTTATCTTTATTGGCATCGCTGATCACTTTGGCAATATTAATAAAGGGTGTATCGTAATCGCTCATGAGAATGGGGAAGCCGATTTCATCAGCCATTTCATAGAGGGCTTCTAAATCATTCGGCGCATTCATATGATCAGAGATTAATAGACCCGCAAGCTCTGCATCCACTAAATATTGTAAATATTGGCGTTGCTTTTGGGCATCTTTAGGTATTCCTAATCCGGTTGTCATAATGAGATAATGAGGCAATACCCACTTACTGGGATTCTCTAATTCAGAAGTATGCGCCCATAGTATCGTTCGATCTATGCCGGCTTTTCCCGCTTTTAGATGGATTTTTAATTCTGCTTTATGCAGGAGTTCTTTGATAGTGAATTGCAGTGTCATGAGTATTATCCTTCATACGATCGTATGACTGTAGCATATATTTCATTATCTTTAGCTAATTGTCAGAAAAAAAGGAAAAACCTATGATGATCTACGTCAAGAATAGAATTGGCAATCTGCACAATCTCATACGTTTAGCGCGACATTATGTAGTCTGGTGAATTGATAGGAAAGAAAGCTTGCTTTGGCAAATAGTAGAGAGCTAAGAATAATATTTGTGTAGATTGCCGACCTATTTTAAAAAATTACTTTCACGATTCGGGATTCGCCGAATCAATATCACATATATACCCACATTTTTAATTTTTGGAGGAATCTACGATGTCAGATTTAAAATCATTGCGTGAACAATATGTTGCACAAGGTGTTGGCAACGGTAACTTAAATATTGCAACTTCAGCAAAAAACGCAACTGTAATGACAGAAAGCGGTAAAGAGTTTATCGACTTTGCAGGTGCGATCGGTGTGATGAACGTTGGTCATAGCCACCCTAAAGTGATCGAAGCGATTCAAAAAGAACTTCAAAACTTCACGCATCCTGGCTTCAACGTTGTAATGTACGAAGGTTATATCCAAGTTTGTAAGAAACTTTGTGAAATGACTGCTGGTGATCATGCGAAAAAAGCAATTCTTTTGAACTCAGGTGCAGAAGCAGTTGAGAATGCCGTGAAAATTGCACGTAAATACACTAAGAGATCAGGTGTTGTATCATTCAACCGTGCATTCCACGGTCGTACAAACCTCACAATGGGTTTAACGAGTAAAGTAAAACCTTATAAAGAGGGTTTCGGTCCATTTGCTTCAGATCTTTATCAAGCACCATTCCCATTTGTGTATGAGCGCCCAAGCCATATGAGCGTTGATGAGTATGTGGATGAAGTGATCGAGCGTTTCAATGAGTTCTTCAAAGGAACAGTGTCACCAGACACAGTGGCATGTATTATCATGGAACCAGTACAAGGTGAGGGTGGTTTCGTAATTCCACCAAAACGTTTTGTTGAATACGTTTATAACTTCTGTCAAGAACACGGTATTCTCTTTATTGCAGATGAAATCCAAACAGGTTTCTGCCGTACAGGTAAATTATTTGCAATGGAAAACTTTGGTATCGTTCCAGATCTTATGACAACTTCTAAATCACTTGCTGCAGGGATGCCTTTAAGTGCGGTTGTCGGTCGTGCGGAAGTTGTGAATACGCCGGGAGCAGGTGAGCTAGGCGGTACATTCTCAGGTAACCCATTAGCATGTGCTGCGGCGCTCGCAGTGATGAACATCGTTGAAGATGAAAAACTCAATGATAAAGCTGAAGCATTAGGTGCAAAATTTGAAGCGTTCTTAAAAGAAGAACAAAAAGCACACAGCTACATCGGTGATGTTCGCCGCATGGGTGCAATGGTTGCAGCTGAATTAACAGATCCAGAAACAAAACGTCCTGATTCTGCACGTACAAGCAAAATCGTGAAATATGCAAATGACAATGGCCTGTTCCTCCTATATGCAGGTTTAAATAGCAACGTGATTCGTTTCTTATCACCATTAACAATTACAGATGAAGAATTAGCGAAAGGTTTAGCAATTCTTAAAGATGCTTTTGCTAACGCATAATCCGTTTTTGAAAATGATGATTTAAACAGATCTGCATCATAGTTTTATCTTCCCCGGTAAAACGGGGAAGATTTTTTTAGGCCAGATTTGCCAGATTTTACGCCGATGAAATAATGCAGGTTATTTCATTGAGCAAAGTAGTCACAAGATTAAAAAATAGTAGGAGTACTGAAATGACAACTTTAACAGTACATAACCCAGCAACTGGTCAGTTGTTGGCAACACTTCCGGTCGATAGTGCTGAATCAATCAAAGCGAAATTAAAAGCGGGTAGTGAAGCTTTTAAAAGCTGGAAGAAAACTTCTGCTTATGAGCGCTCAGCATTGATTAGTAAATGGGCAGCACTCATTATTGAGCACAAAAATGATATCGCAAGAGTGATGACAGAAGAAAATGGGAAACCATTTAAAGAATCTTTAGGCGAAGTCGATTATGCAGTGAGCTATTTAACATGGTACGCAGAAGAAGCAAAGCGTATTTATGGTCGGACGATTCCGGCAGCGACAACGAATAAGCGCTTAATGGTGACTCGTGAAGGTGTCGGTTTAGTTGCGGCGATTACGCCATGGAACTTTCCAGCAGCAATGATGACGCGTAAAGCGGGTCCCGCGCTGGCGGCAGGCTGTACATTTATTGTTAAACCAGCAGAAGATACACCATTAACGATGATTCGTTTAGTTGAGCTTGCGCATGAAGCAGGTTTTCCAACAGATGTTGTGCAATGTGTGATTGGTGAAGGTTCAAAAATCGGACCTATTTTCACTGAGAGTAAAGATGTTCGTAAAATTACGTTTACAGGTTCAACACCAGTAGGAAAGCGTTTAATCAGCGAAAGCGCGAATACTGTGAAGCATGTTTCGATGGAACTTGGTGGTCATGCACCATTTATTATCTGTGAAGATGCAGATATTGATTTTGCAGTGACACAAGCTCTCGCTTCTAAATTTAGAAATGCCGGACAAACCTGTGTTTGTGCTAACCGTTTTATTGTTCATAATGCTGTTTTAGCAGAATTCAGTGAGAAGTTTGCGGCGGCTGCGAAAGCACTAAAAGTGGGTGATGGTCTTGATGCGTCAACTGATGTAGGTCCTTTAATTAACCAAAAAGGTTATGACAAAGTGATCGAGCAGATTGAAGATGCTAAAGCAAAAGGCGCAACAATCCTTGCTGGCGGTGAAGCGAAAGCGGATCTTGATAAGAAAACATTCTTCATCACGCCAACTGTGCTCGGTAATGTGACGCTCGATATGATGATTATGTCTGAAGAGACTTTTGGTCCTGTCGCACCAATCATTGGTTTTGATACTGTAGATGAAGCCTTAGAGATCGCAAATGGTACGCCATTTGGTTTAGCGGCTTACTATTTTACAGATAATTACAAAACAGGAATTTATCTGCAAGATCACCTTAATTTCGGCATTATCGGTTGGAATGATGGTTTGCCAAGCGCGGCGCAAGTACCTTTCGGTGGTTTTAAAGAGAGTGGCTTAGGTCGTGAAGGGGGTATCGAAGGGATCGAGCCTTATTTAGAAACGAAATATTTATCAATCGGTCATCTTTAATCGGGTGATCACTTAGGTAGTAACAAATGGATGATAGTTGATAGCACAATCATCATTCGTTGATCATTAACGCCTTTTCTCTCTTAGAAATGCTATGGAATGGAGTCATTTCTAAAGGGGGGAGAAAAGGCGTTATTTTTTTGTTTTAATAATCTTTAGGAAAAGTGATTAGTCGATGGACTTATGAACTTAAAAGATCATGCTGCTAAATCCATGGTAATTTAGAACTCTTTCAAAACCTGAAATGAAGATGAATAATGCAAAAAGCAAAAAAGATTCTATTGAAGACTTATTGGCAATCTGGCGGCTGGATAGATCGTAAAAACCGAGTGATTGCGCCGGAAGATTTTGCTTATGCGAAGTCAAAAGGCATCATGTTCGATCCTATTACGCTACATCATGATGAGGTGATTACAAGATTACATCATGTTTTGCTAAAGTTGAGTGAAATACAATTGATACGCGCCTTTTTAGCAAGTTTATCATCACGGGACTTATCGTTAAGATCAGCGATTGCGTCTTACTATCTCTCTCAGAAAATCCCTAAACATCAATATACGCCAGCAATTTCAGGGACTTTTTATGATGCTGGAGAAGTCTCTGGGCATTCCTACACTTGCGAGATTTGTAGAGATGCTTTTTACGGCATTATCGGTGCTGAAAATTATCAAAATGCGGATCTGAACGTTTTAAACTTTGAGCGTCTAAAATGGGGCGGTGTTCGTCATGGTGAGATTCTCTATATGCTCTTTGATTTAGAGCGGTTCATGGAGATTCCTGCGGTGAAGATCACGGTGGAAGACATTGAGATTTTTCGTCATCTTATCGACGTGATTCGGACTTCAGATGCCGGTGATTATCCTGGAAAGTTGAGTGATCGCTTTAAAGGAATCCTAAAATCATCTCAAGATGAGCGCGATATGCTCGTGGAGATTTTAGCAGCGATTGGGGTTTTGCAAGCAGCTTCAACTGATCGTCCACAGCGTGGTAAACACGATTGGAGCTTTGCGCAATATTGGCGCGGCGAAGATGGTGTTTGTGAAGAGATACTTGAGCAGATTCTACAGAACAGTTATCTATCTCACTGATGCTGACTAACTACGGAAGCATTTGCTTTAAACGATTTCAAAAGCCGTATATTATTTCATACTTTCCATACCAACAGCGCCTTACAAAATATTGACTTATGAATGCTTACTTTTTTCCTTTTTTTGCCGTTTCAATTTGGGCTTTTAATACAATCGTCAGTAAATTGAGTGTCGGGGTTGTTGATGCTTCGGCGATGGCTTTTTATCGCTGGTTTTTTGCATTTTTGGTATTAACACCATTTGTGATTCATGGCGTTTGGCGAGAGCTGCGAACTGTTCGAGACAACATTGGAAAGATTGCGATTTTAGGATTACTACGCATCGTGATTTATCAGAGTATTATCTATGTTGCGGTACAATCTGTGCCGGCAACGACATTAGCAATTTTTGGAGGATTAGTTCCGATCTTAATTCTCTTATGTAGCACGATTATTCTTAGAACCCCTTTAACGATCTGGATGCTTTTTGGGTTTGTTTTAGCATTTTGTGGCGTGCTTTATTTGAGCAGTAAAGGGGAACTCTCAAATCTAGGATCTTTACAAGGGCAGACGGGAGAATTTCTATTATTACTCTCATCCTCGGCTTATGCGCTTTATACGGTTTTAGTCAAAAAGTGGAATATTCAGTTAAATACTTGGCGCTTTTTGTATCTACAAATTGGCATTGGTTTAATCATTTTATTCCCATTTTTTCTTTATCAAGGCAATTACCAACTCTCTACAGATGGCATTGGTCTGATTAGCTATGCTGCCATTCCGGCATCTCTTTTAGCACCATATTTCTGGCTAAAAGGCGTTGAGAAAATTGGCGCTAACCGTTCGGCACTGTTTCTCAATTTAACGCCATTACTGACGATTAGCTTAGCAGTGATTATTTTAAAAGAACCGATTCATCAATATTTGATGATTGGTGCGGGGCTGATTATTGCAGGGATTGCATGTACGTTTATAGGATCTAAAACTAGAAAAAGTGTATAGCAAGATCTTTCTGTGAAGCAAGTTTTAGAGATGTATGTGAGCGTTGAGTGTTGTGGCTATTTGAGTTTAAGAGTCTTGGGAATAATTTCAGGAAAATGTTAATAATAACGATCAATAAGAAAAACCCTTTTCGAAGGAGGCAATTATCGAAAAGGGTTGGTTTAGATCTCATGGATCTTATTAAATTTTAGAATTTAATGAATCTCTTAATCGTTCACTCTTAGAAAGAGCCATTCCATGCGGCTTGGTAGATTTTGAAAATATCATCTTTCTCAAGTTTTTTAGGACTTCTTGCAAGAAGTCGTTTCTGTTTTAACGCATCTTCGGTAAGGCTTACAAGATCTGATTCTTGAATATTAAATTCTTGCAATGATGCCGGAATATTGACTTCTTTCACTAATGATTTAAGAGCAGCAATGGTGAGTTTAGAAGCATCTGTTGCACTTAAGAAATCGCTACCTTCGAGTTCCATTGTAATCGCAATCTCTTTTAAACGTTCTTCACAAGATTCGCGAATATATTCTAAAACGAAAGGCAGTAGAAGCGCATTTGATTCGCCGTGACTAATATGGAATTGTCCACCTAATGGATAAGCCATTCCATGAACTCCAGCAACGCCAGCATTAAAGAAGGATAAGCCCGCAAGATAGCTGCCGTAGCTCATATCAATTCTTGCTTGAATATTTTCACCATCTTGGTAAGCAATTGGTAATGATTGAGTAATGAGGGAGATCGCACGTAACGCAAATTGATCACTAATTGGATCGGCATTAATAGAGAGATAGGCTTCTACTGCATGAGTTAAGGCATCAATTCCTGTTGCTGCAGTGATACGAGGAGGCACGCTCACTGTTAATGCCGGATCAAGTAGTGCTATATCTGCTAAAAGATAGTCATTAGCGATGACATCTTTACTGCTCTCTAAAGAGAATACCGAGATATTGGTGACTTCTGAGCCTGTGCCGGAAGTCGTCGGAATCATAATTTTTGGTAAACCTTTATGGGTTAATTTTTTAGAACCAGTTAAGTTGAGGTAATCCGCAACATCACCTTCATGTGTTGCCAATACTGCTGCCATTTTTGCAAGGTCTAAGGCGCTACCGCCGCCAATGCCAATCACTAAATCAGCTTCAGTCTTGCGGGCATAAGTGACGAGTTTTTCTCCCAAAGCAAGTGATGGCTCTGGCTCAATATCGGTGAATATTGAGAGATTATAATTGGCTAATGGTGTTGTAATGGCACTAATTTTCCCACTACTTACTAAAAATGGATCTGCAATAATTAAGATATTGCTCACCGTAAATTGTGTCACGATATCTGCGAGTTTTTCGCAAGCATTCCAACCGTGGAATGTTTGGGGAACGAGAGTAGTTTTTGAGATCATTGTGGTTTTTCCTCTTGGGATGCTAATGATAAATCTTCAGGTTGCTTGTCTTTTTGATCTTTTGTAAAGGTATCGTCCACAGATCCTTTGAAGAAGTTTCTGCCATAAATCAGTAAGCAGAGAAGAATGCCGGCACCAAATGCCCAGCTTGCACCTTTAATGCAGAGAATTGCCGCAACAACGCCAGCGATTCCTAAGTCCGTTTGGCTACGTGCTTCGAGAACACCTACTTTGACATTGACATAGCCCTGAATCAGAAGAGTTAATGCAAGAGCAACTCCTAAAATGGGTTCAACGAGCGTGACAATGGGAAGGAGTAATAAGCCTGTATTCGTGCCCCAACGGAAAGAACCTACACCGCCGAAGAAGGAATCCATTGCTTTACGCCCCTTTTTCCAACGCTCAATCATGACGACTTGCATTGCAGACCAGATCGGACCACACATTGTTACATCAGGGCCAATCACACTCATTGCCGTGTTTCTTCCGCCAAATACTAGGTGCGCACGATCGCTACGATATTCGACTTTTTCATCTGGACGATAACGTTGACCTTCTTTGATTAATGCTTGGTTTTGTAAAATATCTCCAAATAGCACAATGTACGTTGCTAAAACGGTCGGAATAGCGGTAACAAACATCATTAAAGGCGGCATTCCTAAACCAAACACCGTATATTCACTCCAAAGTTTTTTGAAGTCAGGTGCAGAGAATCCCCATTGAATCGTTGGCCAGCTAGCTTCGCCAGCAAGCGGTCCAACAATAACGGCTAAAATAATAATCGGGAAGATGCCTAATTGGGCGATTAAACCAAGAATTTTGTTTTTACGTTGAAGTTTTTGGAACTGTTGAGAGAAGAGGAGATAAAAGGCGATACCTACTGCAATCGTGATGGTAATTGGGAATGTTTCAAAACGTCCACCAACTTGGAAGATAGAGATAATTGCCGCAATTCCGGCTCCCATAACGATCCCACACTTAATCGCATGCGGAATGTAATGAACCATTTTATTGGAGAGCTTTGTCACGCCTAAGAATATGGCAAAAAGTCCTAACATCATCTGCAAGGCAATTAGCGAATGGACTCTCTCGGGACCTTCCGGAAATTGTGAGCAGTAGAGAATAATGAGGGGAATTGCCGGCGTAATCCAACCAGGAACGCAAGGGTCACCGAGTAAATGATGCGTTAAATAGAACAGACCATTGAGAACGACAATGGCAAGTGCAACTTCAAATGGCATTCCCAATAACGTGGTTAAAAGGGGGATAGCAGCCAAGTCAACGGCGCACATGAGTAAACCTTGAATATAATCCGGCCATTCAAAACGATAATGAATGAAAGGCAAGCGAATTTTAAAAGGACCGAAAGGAATATAGGGGGCTTCTTGCCCTTCGGTTCTATTTTTCCACTTTGCAATTTGCATAAGTGATCTCCTTTAATGATTTAAATTATATTTAAAATGAATCTTTGTATACGTATTCATTTTCAGGAATGGTGATTTGAATACGTATACATAAATAGCATATATAAAAAACAGAGGTCAAATTATTTGGTTGTGCCGCGCTTGAATATCTTCACAGGAAGGGTAATGTTAATATTATTTTTAATAGGATTTTCAATGGATTGAATGAGTTCCACGATCGCTAAATGACCAAGATTTTCTTCGTTACCAATTGTGGTTAAATTGATATAGGCATGTTTACTCAATTCAACATTATCGATGCCAATGATGCCGATATCTTCTGGGCAGGAGATCCCCAATTTTTTAGTAAGATTTAGGAGATTAATCGCAATAGAATCTGTTGCGGCCACAATCGCTTTTTTCCCAGGAGTATGATGAAACCACTGTAGGATTTTATGTTCAAGTTGCTCGTAATCTAAGATTGGATCATTGATGATGAGTTCGGTATCTATAGAGGTTGAGTAAGATTGTAAGTGTTGTTCTAAAAAGCCTTTATGTCGGTAGTAAAAGGTACTGACATCAAGAGTTCCTCCTACCCAAAGAATCGATTCATATCCTTGCTGATGGAGGTATTCACAAGCTTGCTTGCCGGCAGATAGATTATCCAATTCCACATAATTGAGTTTTTCGCGATGTCTTCTATTATAACTAACAAAGGGAATGTCTAAGACTTGCAAATGTTCAATCACACTATCTTCATAGAGAATACAGGACATAATTAGGCCATCAGGTCGGTTAGACAGTGCCAAGCGATAGCTATCTTCAATACCCTTATCATCGGCAATAATGATATTTACTTTATACCCTTTTTCTGTTGCGTAATGCACGATTGAAGCGGTGGAATCGACAAAGAAAGGATTCTCTAACGGACCTGAGATTAAGGTAATGATTTTGGATTGCCCAGATACTAAATCACGTGCATTTTGATTAGGGAGATATTTCAGCTCTTTAATCGCCGCATACACTTTGCGTTTTGTTTCATCCCCAACTTTTTCAGGATGATTTAAAACGCGAGAAACCGTGGCTTGCGAGACATTTGCTAGTTTAGCGACATCAATAGAAGAGGCTCGAGTATTATTAGTAGTTTTGGCAGCTCTTTTTTTCACAATATCCTCAAAATGATATGATTGGGGCGCGTTTAATATATTACACCAAGAATCTTTTTGTATATCTTCTTGTTCAATAAATAGCTGAAAATTATTTTTCTGTCTTATTATTTTTTTAAAAGTATTAAATCTAGATATTGGATAAAGATTAGGGCATATAAACGTCAAATTGATAAGTTGTTCAAATGGGAGAAGCGGCCGGATAAATGCGATAAAGGTTATCGTTATAAAAACCAATAAAAGGAGATATTAAAATCTCCTATTGCTGATTTTTAGGGATATGGAAATGGATATTAGAGAGTTTATAGATACAGTTACGCACTAGAAATTAAAGATAATCCAAACCAATATCCAATGATTTAACACTATGTGTTAACCAGCCCATTGCAATAAAATCAACGCCGGTTGCAGCAACTTCTTTGACCGTTTTTGGAGAAATTCCGCCAGACGCTTCTGTTTGACATTTTCCTTTGCAAAGCGCGACAGCTTCACGGAGCTTTTCAGGCGGCATGTTATCGAGTAGTACAAGATTCACGCCGGCATCAAGAGCACGTTTGAGCTGTTCAATGGTATCGACTTCAACTTCTATCGCAATGAGATGTCCCGCGAACTTTTTTGCACGTTGAATCGCTGTAGTAATATCCCCGCCGGAAATTGCAATATGATTATCTTTAATCAAGATTGCATCATCTAATCCCATCCGATGATTTCTTCCACCTCCAACACGCACCGCGTATTTCTGTAAGATTCGAAGTCCCGGCAGGGTTTTTCGTGTGCAGGTAATTTCGGTTGGGAATTCTTCGATTTCGGCCTTAATATTGGCAACTTCCGTAGCGATTCCACTTAAATGCGTCATGAAATTGAGCGCCGTGCGTTCGGCTGTTAAAAGTGAACGAGCATTTCCAGAAACTTTGGCTAAAACCATACCGGCGGTGATGATGGCACCATCTTTAACATTTGCCGTAAATTGAATATTAGGATCAATTGCATGAAATGCTAAACGCGCTAAATCGATGCCGGCGATAATCCCATTTTCTCTTGAAACGATATGTAGCGTTGAGGATGTTGATTCCTCAATAATCGCGATACTTGTAATATCCCCGCGTCTGCCGAGATCTTCTAATAGTGCAGCTTCTACATAAGGTTTTAACAATAGATCAGGGAGAGAGGAAGTTGTTGTCATGGAGGCTCCTTTTGTAGATATTTAAGTCTTGTAATAACGTTACGCAAGATGATGATTCATCGTTAAAAGTTTAAACACATTTCATAAACTCGCTTCAAATATACTCTCAATGAGCATATATTTTTGTGGCGACCTTCGCAACATTTATAGCAATGATGTTTTAGATGATGATGATAATTTTTAGTAGCCATAAGATTTAAATGTTGATTAGTCGATTGATATCTCTGGAATATTGTTTGTTTGAAGTTTTTTTATAAAACAGTGATCGATATCCCTTTATTATTTCATTTGTAAAATATTGTATTGTACTTCATATTAAAATTATATATGCTCTATTTGAGTATAAGTTTAAATATGAATCTAAATGATGGATGTGCGGCAAATGAAGTTGAGTCGATTCATCAATGATAAAAGCGATCTTAATTTTATGGAGGATAAAATCGTGATCTCTGAGAACTACAAGGATGTGGCATTTATTTTGCCGAGGAAAGGCATTGTCGAAACGACGGATATGGCTTGCGCGGCAGTGGAACCTGTGATTTCTGAAGCAGAAAGAGTTGCGTTACGTCTTAAAATTAAGGCGTTATTAAAACAACGTCATGCAACTTTAGTGGCGCATTATTATACGGATCCGGAGATTCAAGCATTAGCAGAAGAGACCGGCGGTTGTGTTGCAGATTCTTTAGAGATGGCGCGTTTTGGTCGTGATTCTCAGGCTGAAACATTAATTGTTGCCGGCGTAAAGTTTATGGGAGAAACGGCAAAGATCCTCAGCCCTGATAAGACAATATTGATGGCGGATTTAGAGGCGACATGTTCATTAGATTTGGGATGTCCTATTGAGGAATTTTCGGCTTTTTGTGATCAGTATCCTGATCGAAAAGTGGTGGTATATGCGAATACGAGTGCAGAGGTGAAAGCGCGAGCAGATTGGGTTGTGACTTCGGCAATCGGTATTGAGATCATCAAGCATCTTCATGAGCAAGGTGAAAGGATTATTTGGGGACCTGATAAACACTTAGGGAATTATATTGCGAAGCAAACAGGTGCCGATATGATGATTTGGCAGGGAAACTGTATTGTTCATGATGAGTTTAAAGCCAGTAGCTTAGCGCTTTATAAAGCGCAGTATCCCTTTGCGGATGTTTTGGTTCATCCGGAATCACCCGCGGCTGTGATAGCGCAAGCGGATGTTGTGGGATCGACATCGCAATTGATTAAAGCTGCTAAAACGTCAAATGCTCCGCAGTTTATTGTGGCAACTGATCAAGGAATTTTTCATAAGATGCAGCAAGCGGTCCCAGAGAAAACGCTATTAATCGCGCCAACTGCAGGAGAAAGTGCGACTTGCAAAAGCTGTGCAATGTGCCCTTGGATGGCAATGAATACTTTAAGAAAACTGGTTTATATTTTAGAAACAGGCACCAATGAAATTCAGGTTGATGAAGGGATCCGGCAACAAGCAGAAATTAGTATGAATCGGATGCTCGATTTTTCAGAAAAGATGCAGTTAAATGTCCGTGCTAGTGGCGATTTAAGCCAAGACCATCAATTGTTTGCAAATGTTGGGCCTGCATAGATTTAACGAGAGATTGGGAGTTTGCTGCCAGAAAGAGATCTTTCTAATAAGATATCTTCTCTAAATTGATAGAGTTTCGCAGGTCTTCCCGGACCACTTTGGTCGATTTTTCCTGTTTCTTCAATAATCTCTTGTTGTGTAATAAAACGTCTGAAGTTCTGTTTATGAAGGGTAATGCCGGCTAATGCTTCAATACTTTGTTGTAGTTGAAAGAGGGTAAAGGCGGGCGGCATGAGTTCGAAGATGACAGGGCGATATTTTATTTTCGCTCGTAATCGCGCCATTGCGGATGCAAGTACTCGGCGATGATCGTGCGCCATCGGTTTCCCATAAGTGCTTTCATGATCTATTTTATTAGCGGTGGTGATGAGCTGAGATTCTGGTAAGATCCCAACTTCATACATTAATTCGTAGCGTTGTAAGACATATTCTTCATTCCAAACAAAAGGGGCAATTCCCCAGCAGAGCTTCACGCGTTGCTCGCGAGATTTTTGTTCGGCGATAGTATTGCCGGCATTAATCCAATGTCTAAAAATGGGGTGTAGCGCTGTTTCAATAAACTCAGGTCTACCATTACGATGATCTTCCCACGGGAAATAAGCATACCAATTTTGCCAAAGGGCGGCTGATTCTAGCGGTTTAGTCTCTTCTCGCACTAAGCCTAAGTAGCTAATATAGATCAGGTAATGCCCAGAAGATGTTTGACGATGAGTATCCACAAAAGTATAGAGTTGTTCAACATATCCCAGCGGTTGATGTGTTTGGGTTTCAACCCATTGACGAACGCCTGCTTGAAGTGAACGATGGATCGGCGTTAAAGGTCCATTTGGAAGAGATTCACCATGATCAACAGTTAGCACTTTAGCCTCAGAATCTGTCACCGCAATCAGAACAGCGGCAAGCTCAGTAGTGCCTTCTTTTTGTAAGTTGTCGATTGGTTTATCCATAGAATAATCACTTTAATCCAAAATTGAACGTGCGCTTATTATAGGGGAAAGCAATGATAATAGGTATCTTTCTCACTTTTTACACATTTTGAAAAGTATACAGATGCATTGAATACGTTTAGTTGTGAAATGTGACTTTTCTGAATTTTTTAAATTGCGAAATAAATAGACCACAAAGTACGAGTGCGATACCGGTTCCGGACATTAATGTAATTTTTTCATTGAGAATAAGTACCGAGAAAATCACCGTCACCATTGGCACGACATTGATATACAAGCTCGCTTTAATCGCGCCTAACGCACGAAGTGCTAGATTCCAAGTTACAAAACAGATCGCTGACGCCCCTAATCCTAAAAAGAGCAGGTTGAGAATCACGGTGGTATCGAGATAGTTTTTGATCTCAAAGTTTACGTGTGAAAATGGCAAAATAGGCAGCATGAAGAGAATACCGTAGATAAAAGTACGGCGGGTTGTTTGGATCGTGTTGTAGCCAAAGGTGCTAATTTTTTTAGAAAATATGGAATAGAAAGACCAGATAATTGCCGCTAATAGCGCTAAAAAGTCTCCTTTTAAATTAATCTCAAACTCTGAAGCACCGCTAAAACTCATTAAACCGACGCCAGCAAAGGAGAGGATCATGCCAATAAAAAATTGCGGACGAATCACTTCATCTTTTAAGAAAAATCGTGCTAATAGCACGGTAAAAAATGGCGAAGTCGAGGCAATTAGCGCAGCATTTGAGGCAAAAGTGTAGAGCAGTGCATTATTTTCAAAAAGATAATAGAGCGTGATGCCACAAAGCCCGGCAGCAGCGAAATAGCCTTCTTGCTTGAGAGAAGTCCCTTTGAGTCGTTTAGGGAATAGCAACATTAAGAAGCAAGTTCCCATGACAAAGCGTGTAAAAAGAATCTCAATTGGTGATAG